>JAPZAS010000035.1 GCA_027460525.1 Candidatus Methanoperedens sp. | reverse complement strand
GTTGCCGTCGCTGTCGGGCTGGCTTTTATCGAAACAGTCGTGGGTATAGTTATGTTAATCGTCTTTTCATCAGACCAGTAAAACGTCCCGTCGATAATGGCATGCGCCCTGAAATAGAAGATCCCGGTCTTGCCTAGGGTTATGTTCCCACTGAAATCAGCAGGTATTGTTCCACTCTGCGGTGTTGTTAGGCTTGGATAGCTCGTAAGCGTCAGGTTCCCTGACTTCGAATCCGGACCATAGTGAACCGCAGTGTGATTGATAGTTTCCTGGATAGGGCTGTTGACCCTCCATGACACCATAAAACTCTGACCTGCCTCTGCTGCAGCAGGTGCACTTAAAACCTCAACACTGTAGCCGGGTGTTGGCGTGGGTGTCGGAGTAGGCATGGGTGTCGTCGGCGCAGGCGTTGCTGTCGGCGTTGGAGTTGCCGGCGGCGGCGTGCTCACACAGCCCGAAATAATCAACGATGATACTATTGCAGCAAATGCAATATAGTAGGTTATTCTTCCCCTGATCATAAATACCTCCAAGGATTGTTTGTCTGGAATAGTATTTATAATCTCCTACCAGCAAATATAATCCAGTATCTTTCCCCTGAGAGACGTCCTGTTCATAATATCTTCTTTACCCTTAAACGGTCTTTCCCGCAATATCTCTGCCACCTGTTTTTTCCCTACACACGGAAGCATCTGGATTATTTTAAGCGGCATGCGATTTAAATTCACGGGCAGCGGAAGACCTGTAATCGACCTGTGACCGTGGTCTGTCACCACTATGTCGAAGCTCTTATTTAACTCAAGTTCCATTGGAATGCCCACAAGAAGCGGGTATGAACCAAGCTGGCGCCCGAATGTTATTTTATCGTAGATTTCCGTACGTACATCCTTCATTACCGTTTCAACCGGCACAATGCGCCGCAGCATGGGAAAATCGATCTCGTTTCTGATTTTTTCCTTGTAGCGAAGGAACGTAGCTTTGTTTTTTTTAACAGCCTCATCGAAGCCGTACATTGCAGTACCGGCGAAGGTCATCACCTGCCTGATATTCACCCTGCGCACCATGAGACCGCTGCCTAAGACTTTTTTCAGGAATTCAAAGTTAAGCTCAAAAGTATTTTCCGTCTCGCCTTTTAATCCGTGCACGAAGTTTATCCCGGGCAAAAGTTCAGGAAGACCGCTTGTTCCTCGCGCTGCTCCGACCTCATTTAAGAGCTTTACAGCATCTAAGACTTCATCAGGCGAAGCTTTCAGGTCGTTCGCCTTTATTACATCGGGGTCTGCACTTTCCATGCCAAGCGCAGCCACATCTCCTGATGTATGATATCTCACAATTATCTTTGCAATCTCCCGCGATTCGTGAGGATACCTTGCAAGGGTTGCAGGATTGGCATTGTCCATGTGCAGTACCCTGAGCTCTGGCGCAGCATTTCGTATCCCGCTGTAGAGTTCTTCCAGTGCATTGGGATTCGGGATTCCGTTTTTTGCCTGGTACATGAACAAATCAGGCTGCCTCCCTATCCTGAAATAACGCGCCCCATAGGCATAGAGCGCAGCCGCTTCCTTTATTACATCCTTTATTTCGCGATAATCAGGCTTTCCATAAAGCGGTTCGGTGCAGAAAGAGCAGTGCGAATGGCGCGGACAGCCGCGGTATGTTTCAAGCTCGCACATCACATAAGGATAATCGGGGTGCTGGCGCATTATGAATGCCCCTTTTTCACCCCATCTTCCTATCTCGGATATAGTCCTCATTCTGTGCTCAACGCTGTCGGGTTCTTTTATATCACCCATCAAATCGTAGATGAATGCCTCTACATCCTTTTTTGCAAGAGTAATACCAGGCACTGCCAATGCTTTTGCCGATGAGCCGCCTTCCTCGCCAAAACCCAGCCTGATGGGTCCCCCGAGAATCCTCGTACCATCAAGATGCGAAAGTTCGCTGATTTCCTGCCGGGTTATAGGCGCTGCTCTCAGGTATTTCCCGGGCACTGTCATTCCTGCAACTATGACGATGAGATCGAACAAGATTTTCTCTCTGCGCTGGCGCATTTGGTCTATGGTGCGGTAGAAAATATCTTCGGGCTTTACCCCTTTCTCAACCAAAGCGCCAGCTATGTACCTTGGATAGGGCGCCAGGTAAGGAGGAACGCCGAGGCATGCCGGTTCATCTACATATCCATCGATTATAAGAACGCGCATTAGATAAACTATCTATATGATAACTGCTGGAGTACCAGATTTCCAAAGGTTATTAAAATGCTCCAAATACGCATCGAATGGCCCCCCTTCCGTTCGTACATATTCGAATGCAGGGCAATCCTGTCCTTTTCTATTATATAAATATGGTGCGAGTCTTACTCTACCATCGTCTATTATAATCATGGCATAAATAGGATAGGTGTCATAAAATCTTATTTCCACGTTTGATCTGTACTTTTCTTCAATCTCTTCAATAAATTCCTTTTTCTCTTCAAATGATGCTTGTATTTTTCCCTTAAGATTTTTATTTTTCTCGTCTATCTCTCTGAATTTAACGAGTTGTGAATTGGGATTTAACATTAAAATTTGTAATTTACACCCCTGCTCAACAAGGTATTGAAGTTGTTTATACTCTGGACCATGAACCGGAGTAAAATACGTATTGATAGTTATTCCTAACATTTTGACGTTCTTAATTGCAAAATTTAGAATTTCAGAACCACCCTTCCCCGGAGTATAAACATTCACCAGCCCAGAAGTTTTTACCGATTTATTGATTGACTTGACTAATTCGCACTGATCATTTATTAATTTCACTAAATTTTTATTAAAAATCTGCTCAATTAATTCTACCATATTCTTTCGTAAAAAATTTTCGTAGAACAAACTTGCAAAACCAACAACAATAAAAGCAATACCAATATGTCTAATGACATCTTCTCTGAGAGTGGATATTAAATTATCCGCAGGCGAAGCTAATATAACGAATATTATACCAGCAATCACAGCAATAAAAGAAATAACAGTGATTTTATAAACTATAATTGAATAATATAATCTCTCTATTAAAGATGACATTGCTCATCCCTCCTTAATAATATTATTAGTAATAGTAAGGATATAGTTATGCATAGATGTCTATCCATCATTCATTTGACATAAGCTGCATGGAGTTAGACGTGAACGGCTCTATCTCAACCTGCGATACTTCTTTGAGGTTGAACATTTCAGGTATTATCATAAATCAGATAATTAGAATTTTATTTTTAAATATCATATGATTTTTATCGAGAAAATATTTAAAAATCTATAAATACTTAGTTCGCTTACTACTACCTAATGACTGATATTTTTGATTACGCATATAAAGCCCTCAAGCTTACAGAAAATGCAGGCGCAGATGAAGCCGAGATTTTTTGTATAAAGGGCAGGTCTGTTACAGTCGATGTGCAAAGAGATGCCATTGACCTTGCGAAGGAAAGTCTTGTCCTGGGCATCGGGATAAGGGCAATCGTGAACGGCGCGGTGGGTTTTTCAAGCACCAATGATATGGAGCGAATCGAAGAAGCCTGTGTTCTTGCTGTGAAATCCGCAAAGGTGAGGGGGAGCGACCCTCAGTGGTCTGGTCTTCCCGGTAAAAAAAAGCCTGCTGAAGTCACGGGTATTTTTGATAAGAAACTTGAAAATATCGAAATCGAGTCGTGCATCGATTATACTTTGGAGATGATCAGAGGGGCAAAATCCAGTCCTCGTGTCGTGCCTACATCCGGGCATTTCGTATGCGGTTCTTCAACTAAGCTGGTTTTGAACTCACATGGCGTTGAAATAACAGAAGACGATACCATCGTAGAGGCTTCAGTGGATACCATTACAAAGGATGCGCCAATGTCAACGGCTTCTGAATTCGACATGTCAAGGAATCTTGGCATTGATTTTCATAAGATCGGAGAGAAAGCTTCGCTGCTTGCTCTGCGTTCGCAGCACGGCATAAGTGCGCAAACATGCGATTGCGCCGTGCTTCTTGAACCTCTGGCTTTTGCAGATATCCTGGAGAATACCCTTGTTGCCTCGCTAAATGCTGATAACGTGCAGAAAGGGCGCTCAGCCCTGATAGGGAAAATGAATACTATTATTGGTGCGAATGACCTCTCTATCGTAGATGACGGAACGCTTGCGGGAGGGCTCGGGACATCGTCATGCGATGACGAGGGTACTCCGTCCAGGAGAACTGCTGTTGTGAAAAACGGTGAGCTGTCTTCATTCCTTTATGATTGTTATGCAGCAGGCAAGGAGAAGAAAGAAAGTACGGGTAATGCAGTTCGCGCTTCCTTCACCTCCACGCCCTCGATAGGCACACGCAACCTGATTATTGAACATCCTGTATTTGACATTATTGATGAAACAAAAGACGGCGTTATTGTGAATACAGTAATCGGGGCGCACACTGCAAACCCTATTTCAGGGGATTTTTCTGTTGAAGCGCGAAATTCGTTTTTGATCAAAAACGGGGAGATTTCTTCGCCCATTAAATCCATGATGATTTCAGGGAATATCTTCGATGTGCTTAAGAATATCGATGGCATGGGGAAGGATACAAGGAAAGTGGGGAATGTTATTACCCCGACCGTGAGGGTTTCAAAGATGAGAATCGTGGGATAATCGCCTGTAATAATTATTGGGAGCGAAAATTTAACATGCCTTTTGGAGAACTGCAATTCAAGAAACCCGAATTCACTAAAATCTCAGATGTCGTCTGGGATATACCGCCGGGTTTTAAGCAGGGAATGAGGGTGCCTGCAAGGATAGTTGCAACCAAAAAGCTTATCGATGCCATGGATTTACAGGTCTACGACCAGATAACCAACGGCGCTGCGGAAGAGGCAGGGTTTGCATACAAGGAAATAGATGATGTGGTAGAGGCTACTGCACTGGCTGGCATCTCGCTTCCTGTTGCAAAACTTGTTCCTTTCGGGAACATCAAAGGATGATTATGCCGTACAGATACCTGGAAGATGTTGCGATTGCTGATGTGGCTTTTGAAGCCTGGGGAAAAACCATGGAGGAATTATTTGAATCCTCTGGTTTTGCATTAACGAATGCCATGATAAAGGACTTAGGGCAGTTAGAGCAGAAGGTGGAGAAATGTTTTGAGGTTGAGGCTCTGGATGTGGAGATGCTCTTATTTAATTTCCTGCAGGAGCTGATTTTTTATAAGGATGCTGAGCGGTTATTGTTTAACAGGTTCGAGCTGGATATCGAGCAAAAAGAAAATACATGTTATCTTAGGGTAAAAGCCTGCGGGGAAGAAATTGATCAGGAAAAGCACGAATTGCTTGCCGATGCCAAGGCGGTTGCGCTGCATAATTTTAAAGTTGAAGAGACGGCAAAGGGATGGGGAGCGACTGTGATAGTGGATGTGTAGAGACGTTCGGATATATTTTTTGGCAGGTTTAGTTTCACCTTCTCCGCACCAATCCCAAAAAATTCTCAATAATCCGCAACCCGTGCGGCGTGAGCACGGACTCGGGATGGAACTGCAAGCCGAATATCGGTCTTTGCTTATGTTTCACTCCCATTATGATGCCATCCTGCGTCCTTGCTGTAACTTCAAGCTCGCTCGGCAGCTTCGTTATGGCAAGGGAATGGTACCGACCTCCCACAACAGGATTGGGCAATCCCTGATAAATGCTGTTGCCGTTATGGTATATGAGCGAGGTCTTGCCGTGCAGGGGTCCTGAGGGGGAATGGCTCACCTCTCCGCCGAAAGCCACTGCTATCGCCTGATTACCGAGGCATACGCCAAGCAGGGGAACGCTCGATTCCCTTATAATCTCAAGGCAGCTTCCTATGTCCTTCGGATTTGCGGGATGCCCCGGACCCGGGGATATCACTATGGCATCAGGATTGAGTTCCTTCACTTCGCCAAGCGAAATGGTATTCGGGACCACAACAGTATCGGGCTCGAATATGGACACGTAATCCACAAGATTCCACACGAAGGAGTCCTTGTTATTAACAAACAATACTTTCATGCGCCACCGCACCTCCAATTGCCTTTATCATCGCAGCCATCTTGCGCTCAGTCTCGTTATACTCGTATTCAGGGTCAGAATCCGCAACAATGCCTGCGCCAGCCTGCACTATTGCCGACCTTCCGTTCTTGATTATCGTCCTTATCACTATAGCAAAATCAGCATCCCCGTTCCAGGAATAGTAGCCCACGCCTCCGCCGTAAATGCCCCTTGCATCCTTCTCAAGCTCGTGTATTATCTCCATGGCTCGAATCTTGGGCGCGCCCGAGAGCGTGCCTGCAGGAAAGATTGCTCTCGTGGCATCGAACTGGTCGCATTCATCGCGCAGCTCGCCGGAAACGGTGCTCTCTATATGCTGGATATGGGAGTATTTCAGCACGGACATGAAATCATCCACTTTAACCGAGCCGCCTTTTGAGACAATCCGCACATCGTTGCGCCCGAGGTCAACAAGCATCACATGTTCAGCCCGCTCTTTCTCGCTGCCCAGCATCTCCTTCGCATATGCTTCATCCTGTTGCGCAGTCTCCCCGCGAGGGCATGAGCCGGCTATCGGGTTGATTATAACCTTCCGTTTATGGACAGAAAGCAGGGTCTCGGGGCTTGCGCCTATAATGGCAGTGCCATTGAACTCAAAGAGGTACATGTAAGGGCTTGGATTTACTTTTCTCAGGGCAGTATAAAGCTCAAGCGGCGACTGGTCAGTAATTATTTCATACCTGCGCGAGAGCACGACCTGAAAGATGTCGCCGTCGAATATGTGCTTCTTTGCTTTCCTTACAGCGTCTTCGTATTCCTTTTTTTCCATATTGCATGTTATTTTCAAAGACCTTTTTTTCTTCTCAGCGAGTGGTTTTGCAGAGCTTATCGCAAAAGCAAGTTTCCGCGCATCTTCCTGAGCAGCCCGGTAAACTTCTTCCGGAGCATCTCCATTCAGGACAAACGGTGTCATGACTATATACGTTTCATCTGTCAGGTGGTCAAAAACCACTGTTTTCGTGGTGAGCGCAAACTGCGCATCCGGAGCAAGACTTTTTTTAGCCTCTATGTCGAGCCAGCAGTCATACACCATGTCATAGGCGCAAAAACCGATTGCGCCTCCGAGGAACACCTGCCTGTCAAATCCTCTGCCAACAAATTTTATATCCGAAGCTGCAAAAGCCGATCTGAGCGCGTCCATGGTATCAAAACCTTCTTTGATAACAGGTACATCGTTGTTCATTTCGCAAACTTTTGAAAGCGAAGCCTCAATAAACCCTATCAAGTTTGTCCTCTTCGTGTAATCGAGTCTTAACATCCGGTTCTTAATTGTTACAACCCCATCAGGTTCTGTCCCAACGAATGAAAAACGTGCATGCCTTTTTTCTTTCTCCACGGATTCAAGGAGGTATGCGCATTTTTTGTCCAGAGACGCATACAGATCAAGAGGAGAACGTGCAGTTTTCACCTTAGCCATTAACTGGATTATCACAGGCTTTTCTTCCGCAAGCTGGATGAAATCCTTCTCCCCAATATCAAATCTCATAACCCTTCGCATTTTTGATAAAGTCAATTACTTTCTTTTCATCTTTTTTCCCAGCAGTTTCAACGCCTGAGGCTGCGTCAACAGCATACGGGCGCACGGTACGCACAGCGGCTCTTACATTTTCCGGGTTTAACCCTCCTGCCAGTATCACAGGCATGCCTGCGTGAAGAACAATCTCAGAGCTTACCTCCCAGTTATGGGGCATTCCAGTTCCGCCGGTTCTTCCTTCCATGACAGTATCGAGGAGTACAGCATCCGCTATGCCGGAAAGCTCACCTACCAGTCTTATCAGCGTTCCAGGTTCGGAATCCTGGGGTACGGGTATTGTTTTAATAAGTTTAACACCCGTTTCCTTGATTTTTTTTAGCTCCGAAATTCCAAGAGCGTTGTGCACCTGAACTGCACCCGGTTTTGCTTTATGAATCATGTGTATCGCCTGTTCGGCATTCTCGGGCATGATGACAAGCACAGAAGTAACAAACACCGGCACTTTCAAGATTAGTCGTGATGCCTCCCCGAGACTGATTTTCCTGGGTGAGTCAACGGGTACTTCTGTAATAAATCCCACAGCGTCTGCTCCTGCATTTATTGCCATGCCAAGGTCGCGTTCAGTCTTGATACCGCATATTTTTACTTTCATTGTTTGTTGCTCTCTTTAGTTTCATAGAATCTGCGTTCATCTGCGTTTATCAGCGGTTTTTAAATTACAAAAATCTTGCAAGCTTTTCAGGGTCGCCTGCCGCGCTCACAAAGTCTTTCAGCTTATTCAGGGCTGCGCCGCTGTCGATAGAATGAGCTGCCGCTTTTATCCCTGAAGCAAGAGTATCTGCCTTTCCGCTTACAAGCAAAGCCGCGCCTGCATTGATGACTATGATATCACGTTTTGCTCCCATTTTTCCTTTTAGCACCTCTACAATATCGCTTGCGTTTTCTTCCGGCGTACCGCCTGCTATATCACTGATCGAAGCGCGTTTCACGCCCAGCTTTTCAGGTGTCACTGTATATTTTGTTATTCTGCTGTTGTTCAATTCCACTATCTGGGTTTCGCCTGTGTTGGATATCTCATCCATCCCGCTGCCGTGTACAACAAAAGCTCTTTTTGTCCCGAGAATATTCAGCACATTCGCCATCGTTTCGCACAGGGAACTGTCGAAAACACCTATCACCTGTGCCTTTGCATTTGCAGGGTTCGTAAGCGGTCCAAGGATATTGAACACTGTCCTGAAACCAAGGTCGCGCCTTATCTGAGCCACACGTTTCATTGAAGGGTGGAATACCGGGGCGAGCATGAATCCGATGCCCACTTTTTCTATGATATTTTCCACATCTTTGGGCGATAAGTCAATCGTTACGCCGAGCTCCTTGAGCACATCTGCGCTTCCTGATTTCGACGTGATGGAGTAGTTGCCGTGCTTTGCGACAGGAACGCCAGCTCCCGCTGCCACAATCGCAGCACCTGTGCTGACGTTAATCGTGCCCGTGGAATCCCCTCCCGTGCCGCATGTATCAACAAGTATTCCAGCTACTTTGGGGCTTATGATATTGGCAGCCTTTTTCATGCCGCGAGCCAGACCTGCAATCTCAGGCGGCGTTTCGCCTTTCATCTTCAGTGCGGTCAAAAAGGCAGCTATCTGTGCATCATTTGCTTCGGTGAAGATTTTAGATATTGCGGTTTCAGCCTCATCTGCCGTGAGGCTCTGGTTCTGGACGAGTTTCTGGATATATTCTTTCATAATGCTCACTGTACAATCTTGTACGTCAATGTATAAATGAATACATTGTATATAAAAGTTATCCTTTAATATGATAACAGCAATTAGGGGAGGCATGAAACAGCAGAATGCATACAAATTGCTCGCCGCCTTCATGATTTTGATCATGATAATCGTGCCTATCGCTTATATGGTAACAAGTCAGAGTGATCAGACTCAGCAGACACCTGTGCCGCCACAGCAGGAGAAATATAATCCCGAATATTGGGTTGTGAACCAGCCGCTCTATTCCATCTCAGACGCACTGAACATGACGCCGTATGGTGTTGTGACTGCGGATTATGTTGATCTTGAGAGTATGACGCCGCAGATGGCACAATGGGCAAGGCAGAATTTTCCTGTCATCAACGAAGCAGATTCGATCTATAACTCAAGTTCCACAAAAGTGTATTATTCAAACCTGCAATCCGGTAAGAACAGCTCATTCCTGCTGCTAAGTACGATGTCTCCAGAAAAAAATGATTTTGAGTATATTATGTTACCTAACACAGATCTCCCCATCCTCATAAGACAAGAGCAGCAATTTAATGGGTTGTACAATATAATGGGAAATCCAGTCATTCTTGCACCACCACAAACCGCGATTGGTGTCCTGAACATCATCTATAGCCAGAATAAAACAACTACAGCCTATGACCCGTACGAAGGACTGCTAAGCAAAGTGGAGCCGGCACAGTTTCAGATAGTGAATTCAAATGTGAGTTTTGCAAACCAGTTTTACATGGGTATCGGAACTTCAATCAATGGAACTTACGAGAGGACTACAGCCTACCTCAATATCAACCCAAACAACTTTACAAGGCTCAACAGGTTAAGAATAAACAGCACCCAGCGAGGTTTTGCGCAATACAACATAACCCGACGTGAAAATTATACCGTCATTAAGATAACTTCACCTGACCTGTTCAATGTAGTGAATGAAGAAACTTCCTAAGCGCAAAATATATACCCCATGGTGCTGTAGTGAAGCCGATACTTTTAATCAATGAATTATGAAGGACAAAATCCTGAAGGAGTAATTAATATGGCACAAGCGTACATAAAATTTGAAGTTCCCGCCGACCTGTCCAATAAGGCATTAGAAGCCCTTGAGATGGCGCGGGATACCGGAAAGATTAAGAAAGGAACAAACGAAGCCACAAAAGCAATCGAACGCGGCATTGCAAAACTTGTAATAATAAGCGAGGACGTGAACCCGCCCGAAATTGTGATGCATCTGCCTGCACTGTGCGAAGAAAAGAATACACCGTATATCTATGTCAAAAAACAGGTGGAACTCGGGGCAGCCTCCGGATTAAGCGTGGGAAGCGGGGCAGCGGCAATAATAGAACCGGGAAAGGGCAAAGAATTGGTAGAAGAAGTGGCGCAGAAAGTCCAGGCATTGAAGAAGTGAGAGCATGGCAGACGAGGAAAACGGGTATCCAGCTGAAATAATCGAAATCGTCGGCAAAACAGGTATGCATGGAGAAGCCATGCAGGTACAGTGCAGGATACTTGATGGAAGGGATAAGGGCAGGATTATCACCCGCAATATTGTAGGTCCTGTAAAATTAGGGGATATCCTGATGCTGCTTGAGACTTCAAGAGAAGCAAAGAAATTAATGTCAAGGTGAAACCATGGAAAAAAGGAAATGCTCTTTCTGCGGTGGGGCGATAGAGCCCGGCACAGGCAAGCTTTATGCAAAGAAAGACGGAACTGTGTTCTATTTTTGTTCAACCAAATGCCAGAGGAATTTAGACCTCGGCAGGATACCCCGCAAGGTCAGGTGGACAGAGGCTGGGCGTAAAGCAAGAGGGAAAGCAGCAGCTTAAGGGTGGGAATTTGGAGCGCACCTATGTGATGGTCAAACCAGACGGAGTGCAGCGAGGTTTGGTGGGCGAAGTGATAGGACGCATAGAGCGGCGCGGACTTAAAATAGCAGCCCTGCGTTTGAGTACGATTTCCAGGGATTTAGCCAAAAAACATTATGCTGAACACTCCCAGAAACCTTTTTTTAATTCATTGGTCGATTTTATAACCTCGGGACCATCGGTTTCCATGGTGGTTGAGGGGAAAAATGCAGTGTCGGTAATGCGCGCAATAAACGGCGCTACAAATCCTGCGAATGCAGCCACAGGAAGCATACGTGGTGATTTTGCCCTCGATACCGGGCGCAACCTTGTGCATGCAAGCGATTCGCCTGAGGCGGCAAAAAAAGAAATAAACATGCATTTCAAGGATTCCGAGATATTGGAATATTCCAGAGTGGATGAAGCCTGGGTGTACGAATAAATATAGAAAGCTGCTTCATGTCTGATGTGATTGCTCACCAAAGCCTATTCAAGACTTTTGGTAACTTTTTTCCATCCATCAAGTCTAATAAGCACTGAAGAATGAATTTCCCTTATTCCATGTTGAGATCTCGTTACAGTTTCTCGACGAATAGGAAAGTATAAAATCGTATCATTATCTGTCTGGCTGAATCAATATAAGCCAAAATCGATAAATTGATTTCATTGGCTTTTATTCTTGTAATGAAAATTAATATTTTCTTTATTATTATAGCTTATTTCGTCTCTCAGTTCTTTTCGCAGGCAATCGATTACCACAAAAATCCCGATTATTCCAAAAACCCACTCTAGATACTTTATCGACAATATCGATTCTCCAGCCGAAAAATACACGTAACCTTGTATATTTGCATATGCCCATATAAAAAGAATTACAGCCGTATAGCTTATTACAGTCACTAAACCTAATACTCTACCCAATTTCATTAATTCTGGAAAATTGACAAAATTGATGCTTTTTTTTGTATAGTCATAATTGGTATTGTTTATGAAATTCTTCGACAAATGCGCAGAATTCGTTGAGGTTACCACCATTGTAACATTAGATACGGCAGGTGTAGTCCAGTATGATGAAGGGGTTGCTGGAAGTCCACAAGAAATCTTGCCATCTATAGAGCCTGTAATATCATTTGCAGTCGCCCCTCTCATGAACATAGGTTCGCCTGTTTCATAACTTCGAACCTCTTCTCCTTTGCTTTTTCTTTTGACATGGATTTCATTAACGCTACAAA
This sequence comes from Candidatus Methanoperedens sp., assembly GCA_027460525.1. Taxonomy (NCBI): domain Archaea; kingdom Methanobacteriati; phylum Methanobacteriota; class Methanomicrobia; order Methanosarcinales; family Candidatus Methanoperedentaceae; genus Candidatus Methanoperedens; species Candidatus Methanoperedens sp. Next base: position 55,095 of record JAPZAS010000035.1, on the reverse strand, counting down.
ATTTTGACATATGATAGATTTTGTTTTCCTCTGATATAAATATTATGATACTAATCATACTCATAATGATGGGAATAAATTTAAGAATCGTATCATGGAAAACTGCACAGAAAAATACGATTTTGGATGCTAAAGTTTAAACTATAGAGCTTGGGCGCGCACTCAATTACTGGCAGGTATTCCCCAACTATTTGTACTTGCGTTTAAGAACCATAACTCTAAGTTCTCCTCACTAACTTCTCCTGGCCGCCGATACCACCATAATTGCAAGTCCCATATCCTTAATAATAGTTTAATATGTTTAAATGCGTCATAGCATGTTATGGCATTTATAACCGTCTTAGCGCGGTTATGGTATAGCAAAGAGAAACAAAAAGCATACAAATTTATATAAAAGCACTATGGCTCAGAACCTGCGCACTCCCATCGTGTGCGTGATGGGGCACGTTGACCACGGCAAGACTTCGCTCCTTGACAAAATAAGGGGTACCACGATAGCCGAGCGGGAAGCGGGTCTGATAACCCAGCATATAGGCGCGACAGAAGTACCGCTTGAAGTAATAAGAAGAGTATGCGGAGCAATTTTCAAGGGCGAGACAAAGGTACCGGGCCTGCTTTTTATAGATACTCCCGGGCACAGGGCTTTCACCACTCTCAGGGCAAGGGGAGGGGCGCTCTCTGACCTTGCGGTGCTTGTTGTGGACATAAACGAAGGATTCCAGCCCCAGACAATAGAAGCCATCGAAATCCTTAAAAGATTTAAGACCCCGTTTATCGTGGCTGCAAACAAGATTGATAAGATCCCGGGCTGGAACCCGCAGCATGGGCAGGCGTTCATACTATCGTATCCAGAACAGGCAGAGCATACAAAAACCCTGCTTGATGAAAAGATATACGTAATCATAGGAAAACTCTATGAAATGGGGTTCAGCTCGGACAGGTACGACAGGGTTCGTGACTTCCAGCGCAACATTGGCGTGGTCCCGGTAAGTGCAAAAACAGGCGATGGGATACCCGACCTCCTCATGATATTGATGGGACTGGCGCAAAAGTTCCTCGAAAAGGACCTGGAATACAGAGCCGTCGGACCAGGGACAGGTACCGTTCTTGAAGTGAAGGAAGAGGTGGGTTTGGGAACCACGCTTGATGTGATATTATACGATGGGGAGTTAAACGTCGGGGATACGGTAGTTGTGGGGAGCAGGGGAAACCCCATAACCACGAAGATAAGGGCACTTTTAAAACCAAGACCACTTTCTGAGATGCGCGCTGAAGAGAAATTCAAGCAGGTAAAGAAGGTGGTTGCGGCATCCGGTGTTAAAATTGCAGCCCCAGGTCTTGAAGGCGCGCTTTCCGGCTCGCAGATACGGGTGGCTACGGACAATATCGAGGAAGTGGCGGCGGCGATAAAATCCGAGATAGATGCGGTGAGGATTGAGACAGAGTCAAACGGCATATTTATTAAAGCAGATACCATCGGCTCACTTGAAGCCCTTGTGAACGAGCTGAAGAAGGAGAATATACCGATACGCAGGGCTGACATAGGCGATATATCAAAACGGGACGTTGCTGAGGTAAAGACCATAAAAGACCCGTTTTTTTCTGTAATAGTTGGATTTGAAGTGGCTGTCCTGCCCGATGCCAGGGAAGAGCTCATGGGTTCGGATATCAGGGTATTCATAAACGACGTCATATACCGGCTCATAGAGGATTACAAGAAATGGGTGAGCGAGCAAAAGCAGCTTATCGAGAAAAAACGTTATGAGACCATCATAAAGCCGGGCAGATTTACGATACTGCCAGACTGTACGTTTCGGCAGAGCAAGCCTGCTGTTGTGGGCGTTCGTGTTCTCGGGGGTGTGATAAAGACCAATCTGGATGTGATGAAGGAGAACGGCGTAGTTGTTGGAACAATAAAAGGAATTCAGGAAAACAATGAGAATAAAAGCGAAGCCGCGACTGGCAAGGAAGTTGCAGTCGCTATCGATGGACCCACCGTGGGGCGGCAGATAAAGGAAGGGGATATTCTTTACATAGACGTGCCTGAGAAGCATGCGAAGATCGCAGAGCAGGAGCTTTTCGAATCCATGAAAATTGAGGACAAGGAGACGCTCATGGCATTTATGGAGATAAAACGCAGAGGGAATCCTTTCTGGGGCAAGTGAAGGGTAGTTTAAGACCAAAATTTATACTTCCTTTATTTTGTCTCGACAAACTATATATATTGTTATTTTCAACTAAATCAACTGTAAATTTTAATTCAAAGGTGAAAATAAATGACTGGACAGGTTCCTCCAATACTTCCGTTTGCCCCGGTTGAGCGCATTATCCGAAAGGCAGGAGCAGAAAGAGTAAGCTATGACGCAGGCATTGAGCTTGCAAAAATCCTTGAAGATTATGGGATTGAAGTGTCGCGTGAAGCCATAACACTTGCAAAACATGCCAAGCGTACCACGGTCAAGGAAGAAGATATCAGGCTTGCGGTTGCGAGGATAAAGAAATAGCTTTTGATATAATGACAATTGAAGATGCTCTTGGCTATACTTTCTCAGACAAAAATTTATTAAACCGCGCCCTGACAAGAAAGGCTTATGCGAATGAGCAAAAACAGCAAAATAATGTATGCGAAGACCAGGAAATATTCCGGACTCTTGGCGATGCTGTTTTGAAAACTGCACTGGTGGATCGACTGATAGCATCAGGCTGTAAGACGCGGGAAGATATCACGAACCGGAAAATGGAACTTGAGAGCGAGGAAGGGCTTGCAAGAATCAGTCGGGAACTCGGAATCGGGGATTCTATTAAACTGGGTCTTGGAGAGATAAGACAGAAAGCGAATGAAAAACAGTACGTTCTCGCCGAAACTCTTGAAGCTTTGATAGGTGCAATCTATCTTGACGGGGGGTATGATGCCTCCCGGAAAACCATTATCGAATGGTTCAAGATTTAATATCATGCAGCTGCGGAAGGTAATCCATATTGGCGGGGTCTTAATCCCGGTAATCGCAGGCTTCATCGGGAAGAACCAGACGATTGTTCTTTTGTTATCGGGTTTTGCTATTTATCTTATGCTCGAAGCCCTAAAACAAAAAATTCCTCCGCATATTCTTTCCATGGTTTACAGGGAAAACGAATTAAAAGATTTCTCTATCGAGCCCCTGTCGTATTTCATATCCGTTCTTTCACTTCTTTACCTTTCGTTTTTCATCGATGAAAAGATATGTTTTGCCGCAATTGCAGCTCTTGCTGCCGGGGATGGCGTTGCAGGCGTGGTGGGCAGGAGATACGGGCGGCACAGGTTCTCATTTAATACGAATAAATCATGGGAAGGCACGCTCTCAGGATTCATTGCTGCATCGTTATCAGGCTTTTATTTCGCAGGCTGGATAGCGCTCGTCGGGGGCGCCTTCGGGATGCTGGCAGGTGCAGTTAATAAGCATGATAATATCGCAGTCCCGTATGCGGCGCTGGTGGCAATGTTTCTGGCTCGATACGCAACAATCTGGATTTAATCCGAAGGTAATATGTACAATCATTTCCTTTCTGTGACAGATGAAACTGAATCTTCCCGAGGCCGATGCTTTCCTGATGGTGTCTGAAAGCGAGCACAATGCAGACATGTACTATGCCACAGGGTTTTTAGCATACGATTCTTTCATATACCTTAATTCAAAGAACGAGAAGCTTCTTGTCTCAGACATGGAACTCGGGAGAGCGCGAAAAGAATCAAGAATCGGGGAAGTGCTTCCTACCTCGAAATACAGCATAATGGAAAAGCTCAAGGCACACAAGGATGTTGATGCCGCGTACTGCGAAATGATTTGCGAGTTCCTCCATTCCGAGAATGTAAAACGCATTGCAGTGCCGTATAATTTTTCGGTTCAGCTTGCTGATTGCACAAGGAAGGATGGTTTTGATGTTGTCCCGGTTAAAAGCCCGTTTCGTGACATGCGTGAGATTAAAAAACAAAGCGAAATCAAAGCCATAGAATATGCCCAGAAGACAGGCGAAAAGGCGCTTGCAGAAGCGCTCACTGCTATTAAAAATGCAAAAATAAAGCGCGGAGTACTGTGGCAGGAAAATTCGCCCCTGAAAACAGAGGATGTAAGGGCGATCATTGAGAGGGAGCTTCTTTCACTTGGCGCCGAGGCATCGGACATCATTATTGCATGCGGGAAAGGAAGCGCAAACCCTCACTGGAAGGGGGAAGGAGAATTGCGCCCCGATGAACCCATTGTTATAGACATGGTTCCGCGTTCAAAAAAAGAGAGGTACTATTCAGATATGACAAGGACTGTGATGCGCGGCGAACCTTCGGAAGAATTAAAAAACATGTACCTCGCTGTCAGGGATTCACAGGCTGCTGCGATTGCGAAAATAAAAGCAGGCATCAGCGGAAGCGAAATCCACGGCATCGTGTGCGATCTTCTCGAAGAGCGGGGATACGAGACCGCAAGGGGCAAAAGCGGCGAATTCACAGAAGGCTTCATCCACTCAACCGGGCACGGCGTGGGGCTTGACATCCATGAAGCTCCCAGCCTGAGCGAGAATGGAAAGGAGCTGAAAGCAGGTGCAGTGGTCACGGTTGAGCCGGGTCTGTATTACAGGAAAATCGGCGGCGTAAGGCTTGAGGACGTGGTGCTGGTCACCAAAAGCGGATGCAAGAATTTAACTACGTTTGAAAAGAATCTGGTGCCTGGATGAAAAATAGCGATGAAATAATCGAAAAATACCGCCATGCTGGAAAAATCCTTTCCGAAGTAAGGGAGGAGGCAGTTAAAAAGGTGGCGGAAGGTGCAAGTTTGCTGATGGTAGCCGAGTTCACTGAAAACCTGATACGGGAAAAGGGTGGAGAGCCTGCTTTTCCTGTGAACATCTCAAGAAACGATGAGGCTGCCCATGCAACCCCGTCTTTCAATGATACGGCGGTTTTCGGGAAGGATATGGTGAAGCTGGATATCGGAGTGCATATCGACGGATACATTGCAGACACTGCTGTGACCGTTGACCTTTCCGGCAATCCCAGACTTGTTGAGGCAGCCGAAGCTGCTCTGGAGAGGGCGCTCAAGTTCATCCACGCAGGCGTGAATACCTCGGAAATAGGGGGCGTGGTCGAGGATACCATCGGTTCGTTCGGGTTTAAACCCATAATCAACCTCACAGGGCACGGGCTTGCACAGTACATCCAGCATGCTCCTCCGTCCATTCCCAATAAACGAATGCCGCACAGCGTTGTGCTCGAGGAAGGGGATATAGTTGCTATCGAACCATTCGCAACCAATGGTGCTGGAAAGATACACGATGCAGGCAATGCCGAAATATATCATTTAATATCGAATAGACCCGTTCGCCATCCTTCTGCCAGGGCATTATTGCAGGAGATAGGGAAGTACAAGACACTGCCTTTTGCGAAAAGATGGCTCGGGGAGCGCGTGGATTTCGCCCTCGTGCAATTGATCAAAGCAGGCATCATCCAGCCATACCCTGTATTGAAGGAAATCCAGGGCGGGCTTATCTCACAGGCTGAACACACCATTCTTGTTACTGCTGACGGATGCGAGGTGATAACTAAATGAGGCTCGTCCCTGTCTTTCTTTCCCTTATTATCATAGCCACCTCAGCAGGTGCTGCCAGCGCCGGACGCCAGTGGATTAATAACATTACAGTTAACGAATATAATATGACCTGGGGCTACACCGAGACATTTACAGGCATTGATTCAGTGATATACAGGACAAGTATCGATTCAGAGTTTGGAAATAACGACAGTTTCATTACCGCATGGGAGCTCCTGAAACTTGATAAGGAGATTCGCAACAGGCTTCGAAGCGCGATTGACAGGGAACTGGATGTCAGGATAAAGACCCCGTATTTAAATACAGGGATTAACGAAACAGCCGGGATTGAGGTGATTGATGTGGATTCTTCGCTGTCGCCAGGGATTATCGGGAATACCAGTATTTCAGATCCTATTGAAAACAAGTACAAAGTCACTTACAGGTGGAAGGATAGTATTTTTAACGCGAGCAGTATCTGGTTCCTGGGAGAGGCAGGGTCGCCTGTAACAATAGTCTTGCCGCCAGGGGTTGATGTTATTAATACCAGCGGTATGAGAAATGTCACAAGAATTTTCAGCGATCATGTTGAGATTACAGGATTTTTCAGGGGAGTTTCTCAGAATGTGTCCGAGAATAGGGGTGAGATTACCCTGAATCTGGCTAAAAATACATCTTTTGTGGTTCAGCCATCTGTGGCAAATGTTACGAATGCCACTTCGCCTGCGGGAGAGAAGGTTACAAAACCCGTGACTGAAGTTGCATCAAAGGCAAGGGATGCAAGTGTATTTGGGGCTGGGATTGTAATAATTTTATTGATATATTTTTTCAAGGTGAGGAAGGGATAGTTTTTATTTTTCCATTATGACCTGTATAGATAAAACCTCGCCTTCTTGTAATTCATCAATGTATAATTTTTAAAATACCTGCTCAAATCAGCCTTTTCATTCCCAAAAGGTCTGACAAGCAGGTCAGCCCCGACTTCCTTTGCAACTTTTGCCATAGCTTCCTGAAGGTCGATTGGCGGTCTTATTGAATATATAAGAGAGGCATTGATGTAGAGCGACAAATCAGGTGCGAATATATCATCCCTGCAAAATTTCACTCCAGGAGGTTTCTGTTCATTGACATCGGTCACGACCACATCCAGTTTATCTTTTAATAGCAAAGCAACATGCGGCAGGCTGCCCACACCCACTTCCACCACCTTGTTCCTGTAGTTCTTAAGAATATATTCTGCAATGTCTTCGTAATCCGAAATCATTTTTTAAATACGGGGATTATTCCCGCAGCTCTGGCGGGAGCATGTTGGGTATGCCGTCATCTATTGGATAATACTCCTTGCATTTCCCGCAGTAAAGTGTTCCTTTTAAGATTTCCTTCTCGTTCTCTTCCGTAACCTCAAGCACGAGGTCGCCTTTGCACATCGGGCAGCACAGGATATCCATCAGGTCTCTTTTCATAAGTTTACACCTTTGTTCCTTAAAATGCTTTATTTATTATCAAGTTATCGAATGCTATTCTTTTTTAAGCTCATAAATTGAATATATACCTATGTTGCGCACGTTCATAGCCGTGGAATTGCCTGACAGGTTCATTCCTGAGATAGAAAGAATAGAATCCGTGCTTGATACAGCCGGCATCAAACTCGTAGAACCCCCGCAGGTACATATAACCCTGAAATTCCTGGGGGATATCTCCGAGGATAACGTCGAGCCCGTTGTATCCGCCCTATCTCAGATTAACTGCAAGCCTTTTGACGCAAGGATTAAAGGAGTCGGGATATTCCCGAAGCCTGCCTATATCAGGGTCATCTGGCTCGGCGCCGAGGGGAATTTCGAGGCGCTGCATGGCGAGGTTGAACGAGTACTTTCGCCTTTCAAGTTTGAAAAGGATGATAGGTTTTCCCCGCATGCCACGCTTGCGCGGGTGAAGCAGCTCAAAGATAAGGCAGCGCTCCTTGAAAAAATAAAAAAACTGGAAGACATTGACCTCGGCGCGATGAATGTGGAGTCCATAACCTTAAAGAAAAGCACGCTTACCTCGAAGGGACCGATTTATGAGACACTGAGGGAAATAAAACTACAATGAAAAACTTTAAGAAAGTTTTATCAAACGACGGGTATGGTGCGCCATACCCGGACACGCCCTCCCGAGGCGTGACTCGGGAAGGGGATATAAAATATCCCCTATACGTCATAAAGGGGCGTAACCCTTTATGAAAAACTTTAGGAAAGTTTTATCAAAACAAGGGGTATCGCAGATACCCCTATACGTCATAAAGGGGCGTAACCCTTTATGATCGCCATCAATAAAATCTGCGCCTCGATCCTTTCACGCATAAAACCCGGCGAAGCAGAAAAAGTCAGGCTCGCATCGCTTGCCGAAAGCATAATCGCCAGAGTTAATTCCACAGCACAGCAGGAAGGCATCAGCGCCAGCGCACAGCTCGTGGGCTCTGCCGCGCGCGGAACATGGATATCAGGAGAGCACGACCTTGATATTTTTATCATGTTCCCTCCTTCCCTGGAACGCGAGGAACTTGAAGAAAAAGGGCTCTATGTCGCACGGAAAGTCTCGCAGGATGCGCAGAGCTTTGAAGAGCGGTATGCTGAGCATCCCTACATCCATGCCGTCGTTGACGGCTTCGAGGTCGATCTTGTCCCTGCTTTCAACGTGGAGCGCGCTTCGGAAATAAAATCCGCAGTTGACAGGACACCCTTCCACAATATCTACGTTGCCTCCATGATCAAGGGACTTGAGGACGAGGTGCTGCTGTTAAAGCAGTTCATGAAAGGAACAGGCGTCTACGGCTCGGAGCTTAAGACGCATGGTTTTTCCGGCTATCTTGTGGAACTGCTTGTAATTCAATACGGCTCATTCATGAAGGTTCTTGAAGCATCGCGCGACTGGAAGCCTGGAATAACCATTGACATAGAAGAGCACGGTACCGCTTCACACAATGACCCCATGGTCGTGGTTGACCCTACCGACCCGCAGCGCAATGTTGCTGCGGCGCTGTCGCTTGATAACCTGTGCATTTTTATGGATAAAGCCTGCGAGTTCCTGGAAAATCCTGATGAGGCTTATTTCACCAGGAAGGTTCCAGAGCCGCTTTCGGATGATGAATTCAGGAAAATCCTTGCCGCAAGAAGGACATCACTGATAGCCATTGAACTTGAAGCGCCTGATGTAGTTGAGGATGTATTATTCCCGCAGCTTCATAAGCTTGAATATTCCGTCAATGAGATGTTCGAGAGATACGAATTTTGCGTGTATAACAGCAGCGTGTGGGCTTCTGATAAAAAAGCGATTGTACTGTTTGAACTTGAGACTGCAAGGCTCCCGCTGGTAAGGAAGCATGGCGGTCCTTTTGTCTGGTCAAAAGAACATGCTCTTGCATTCAAATCCAAATATAAGGATTCGAACACATTTTCCAATGTATTTATCCGGAACGGGAAATACATGGTTGAGATCCCGAGGAAATATCACGAGGCTCCGAAACTTGTAGATTCGGAAATCCTGAATTGCAGCCTGGGAAAGCATCTTGCGTTGAGCATTAAAAAGGAGCTTCATGCACTGGAAGATGAGAAGATACTGGATGTCAAGGATGAGGAATTCAGGAAGTTTCTCAGGAGATTTTTCGAAAAATAGAAAAGCGATAAAAGTATCATGAATTATAAATATATAATCCTTGTTTTAACTATTTTTGCGGTGCTCGGATGTCTCGGGACATCCGCATACAAAGTAGTTTCGCCTTCAGATTTAATGTCGAATCCGGGAGCGTTTGAAGGTAAAAAAATCTGCATCAATTTGATTTTTGAGAATAATACTGTTTCAGGAATCCCATTTGAAAAAACCGTGAATTTTACAGGAGAGTATAGAAATTGGACTCTTTCCAGTGTGTGCGGCACATACAAAGCCGGAAAACTGGAAGCCGATTCTGCAAACCTGATTCTTTCGATATTCACGGAAAAGGATGTTTACCATTCGAATGAGACATTGAAAGTGCAGTTAGACTTTAATTCATCTGACGATGGAAAAGGGCAGATTCAGGTTTCCGGGATTAACAATGCGTTTGGCAGGGCATCGATAAGCGAGACAAGGGACGCCTCTATTAGAAAAGGCTCAAACAGATTTGATTTTGAGTTCAAGACCCCATCATGCGAGGAATGTTCTGCAATTGCGCCGGGCGTGTATTCCATCAATGCCACAGTAAATTTCGGCGGAAAGGCTTTTGAGACCTATAAGAAAATCACACTTGAGAGGGAAGGCTCAAACGTTTCCGCGGCGTCAGGCAATATACAGATTAATAATACACCGATTAGCAATCGGCTGGCAAATAATAACACACAGACCGTGAATAAATTAACAGTTGAATACTTTTATGACCCTTCCTGCTCAAAATGCGCACAAGCTACGCCTGTGGTTGAGAATGTGGTCAACTCCTACGGCGAAAGGGTAGTATTTTCAAAATACAATGTTCTCACTACCGAGGGACTTGAACTTGCGAAAAAATACAGTCTCCCTGGCGTGCCGTCGATTGTCATAAACAAAGAAAAACTGATAGCATACGAGGACTATAACGGCGATACAGCAAAGCTTGAAGCACTTTTAAAAGCAGCTCTCGAAGGCACATCCGTTTCCCAAGGCAATGTTTTAGTGGAAAAAACAATTACTCTGTCGGTGCCATCTGTGCTTGTGGTGGGTTTCCTGGCAGGCTTTAACCCCTGCCTCCTGGCTATACTGGCTTTTATCGCATCCGTCACCCTTGCAACCACAGGCAGGAGGCGCAATGTTCTTCTTATCGTCATAATGTTCAGCCTCGGTATTTTCGTGACTTATTTGATAGTGGGGATAGGCATATTACGGATATTTGAACAAACCCCGGCATTGCAGACCACTATCAGGAACATCCTTGTGGTTCTGATAGGAATCCTCGGGCTCTGGCATGTGTATGATGCATATCATCTCCGGAAAAATACGGAATCCTCCTTCTATACCCCGAAAGCTTTCATCCGCCTGACGGAGAGCGTGACCAGGAAGGTCAGCCTTCCAGCCTCATTTTTGATGGGTGCCATCTTCTCTCTCATAAAAGCCCCATGCGTGGGCGCAGTCTATTTTGTGATTCTCGATATGGTACGAAAAGGTGAGGGTACAGGATTTGTATATCTTGCAGCCTACAACCTCGGCGTGGTGCTGCCTGTGCTTGTGCTTGGCGCTGCCATTGCATTCGGCTTGAATCCTGAAAAGGTCGAGAAGTTCAGGAAAGAAAAAAGAGCACTGCTACGCCTGATTACCGGGGCGACATTGCTCATAATTGCGGTTTTGATGTACGCAGGGATAATTTAACTCAGGAGCGAGCCTATAACCGTGTCAAGATTCTCTGCCGTCGGGGGATTGACCTCAATATTCCCGTTGATTATGATTGTAGGAGTGCTTTGCACGCCGTATTTATTCATGAGTTGGAGATTTGCATTGGCTGCATCACTCGCCTGATTTCCCTCAAGTTGCGGGTTGAATTTTGATGAGTTAAGTCCTATGCTCGCTGCCACGCTTTCGAGGGTCTGCACGTTCTGCATCATCATCAAATCTTCTTTTCCTTGCGTTAATCCTTCCGCAGCCGCCTCATTAAACAAGGCATCCTGCATCTCTTTGCCCTTCCCCATGTGGTCAGCGATGATATAAGCTTCGATGCTCTTGGTTGATTCTCTCCCTAGCCATACTATTGGAACATAAGTTATCGTGACATTATCGCCATATTTTTTCAGAATCTGGGGCAGGTTCATATGAAGATTATAACAAAAAGGGCAGTTGAATTTCAAAAACTCCATGATTTTAACCTTGCCGGGCTCATAAGTAGTGGGCAAATCTAGCTTGACATACTCTCCGGCAGTCGGAAGTTTCTCAGCCGGCTTCACCTGTGGGGTGGAAGGGAAATATAATACCAGCGCCGCAATAACAACTATTGCCAGCACTGCCACTGCTGCATATATTAGGGTCGTGTTTGATTTTTTCTCGGGGAGCTTTTGCTTCTTCTTTTTAGACATTTACTTAGTTTATCAGGTTTATCTTTTATAACCATTGCGGCTGGTGGGAGCAAAAGGTATTAATTACAGCGCGTCAATGTATATATGTTCGTAACATAACGAATTATAAACGAGGTAAAAGAACTAAGATGGAAATAGAAACAAATAACGTAAGGAACTTTCATGCACGATTGGATAACGCAAGGACACTGGCAGACATCTTTGAGGTTGTGAAGTCTGCGGTATGGGAGAGTAGAAAAAAGAGCCGTGGCGGCATCATGCTCGGACTGGCAAACCTGGGCAACCACCCGCAGGGGTTTTTTGGAGCCTTCTATCCCGTGGGCTCAAACGTCATCGTAATGAATAAAATCCCGCTTGAGAGAATCAGTGAAACAAGACCAGAGCTTTACAAACCCTACATCTTTCATGTCCTGCTGCACGAGTACCTGCACACGCTGGGGTACCTCAGTGAAAGCGGAGTAAGACAGATGGTTTTGGAGATTACAAAAGAGGCATTCGGGGAAGAGCACCTTGCCACAAGAATAGCTGCTGACACAACGCATTTCTTCAAGAATCTTGTCTATCCCGATGCTGCATGGCAGGCTGATGATATGAGGCTTGAGCTTGTGGAGGGTTTTGACAGGGGAAGCGCAAGCTACATCGCTTAGAGTCAACAGGAATCTCACCGCAAAGACGCAAAGTTCGCAAAGATTGCACTACGCTTTGCGTTCTCTGCGCCTCTGCGGTGATTTAGTTAGACCAGAAGCACATCCACAAGCAGAAGCTCCGCATCCTTTTTTGCTTCAACGCGCAGTTCTGCTTCTTCCGTGATTTTTGCTGCGCCCAGCGCTGGAATGTGGATGCCGTTCACATCCAAGGGTCCGCCCTCCAGCACGTAGAGGTATGCAGCTCGACCGGCAGCAAGCCTGTGATTTGCATTTTTACCAGCCTCCAGGAAACAGGAATAGACCGCTGCATCCGAGACTATGCGCAGAGCCCCTGGATGGGAATTGGATACGATGGGCAGGAATTTATTCGTCCTGTCTGCTTTTTCAACTTTTTTCTGCTCTACCGAGGGTTCCAATCCGTGCGTTGTCGGGAAAAACCACATCTGGATGAAGCGCATTGGTTCGTCAGGCTTGTTATTGATCTCAGAATGCCACATACCCTTTCCAACTGTGGTATGCTGCACCCAGCCCTTCCTGAGTATCCCGCCTTTCCCGTGCTCGTCCTCGTGCCTGAACTCCCCGCCTGCGCAGTAGGTCACGACCTCGTTATCACGGTGAGGATGCAGAGGCCAGATTGCGCCGGGGGAGAGCGTATCATCGTTAAACACGCGCAGGGGGCCGAAGTGGGTATATTCAGGATCGTAGTACTGGTCAAAGGAGAAGTGCCATCTTCCGTGAAAGGTGCCGTTCTGGATTTGACCGCTTGCTTGATAGATGGTTTCTGGATTTCTGACTATTATCATTCAATCACTCCCTTATTATGGTAAAATGATCCTCTCACATAAAAATATGACGTTCTGTATCAGACCTCTTATATACAAAGAAAAAGTATTGCCATTGATATTTATGAAGACAATCGAAGAACTTACCAAGAAAGCACTTGAACTTCAGGCTGCAGGGCTTTTAACAGGTCAGATTGCGGATGAACTCAACGTTTCCCGCGAGACCGCCACATGGCTTCTGACCCATGCAAAGAGAGGAGATGCAGCGGCGGCGCCCAAGGATATTTACATCGACTGGAGCAACATCGGCAGAAGTTCGATCAGGCAGCGTCTGGTAGCAGGCGCACTGACAGATATGATACTTGACTGCCTTGATGAATCGGCGTGCGTGGATGTTGTGGTTGGTGTTGCCCTGAGCGGGATTCCGCTTGCCAACCTTGTAGCAGATGAACTTGGATGCGAATTCAGCACATACCATCCGAATAAGCAGAAATGGGAGCCCGGGTCGAAAGAAAGAAAAGGCACAATCAGCCAGAACTTCGCGCAGGTGGAGGGAAAGAACTGCGTCCTGATAGACGACGTTGTCACAACAGGCACAACACTTTCAGAAGCCGTGGCTGTACTTGAGGGAATGGGAGCCAAGACTTTAGCAATTGCAGTACTGGTAGATAAGAAAGGTACAGATGATATCTCAGGCGTGCCCCTGAATGCTCTGCTGCGCGTGACAAGAGTGGACAAGATAGAATAGCATGCCTGACTGGCAGATACATGACAAAAAACCTCATGGTAATAGGAACTGCATCCCATGTGGGGAAAAGCGTACTTGTAACTGCGCTTTGCAGGATTCTGTCAAAACGATATAACGTCGCTCCTTTTAAGGCGCAGAATATGAGCCTTAACTCGTGGGTAACAGAGGACGGACGGGAGATAGGGATAGCCCAGGCGATACAGGCGCAAGCCGCAGGACAAAAGCCTTCTGCTGATATGAATCCAGTTCTCTTAAAGCCAAAAGGAGATCATATCTCTCAGGTGATTCTCCTCGGGAAACCTTATGCAGACAGGGAAGCCGGAGAATATTATGATTCAATAGACGGGATAAGGTCAATCGTCAAGGACGCATATAGCCGGCTTGCGTGTGCCCATGAAGTGATTATAATCGAAGGTGCAGGAGGCGCGGCTGAGATCAACCTTTACCATCGTGACATAGTGAACGTCGGCATGGCGCGTTATGCAAAGCCGCCGATGATACTTGTGGGGGATATCGAGCGCGGCGGGGTGTTTGCAAGTATCTATGGTACTTTGCAGTTATTACCTCCTGATATACGACAGCTTGTTCGCGGGATTGTGATAAATAAATTCAGGGGCGATATGAAACTGCTCCTGCCCGCCATAAAACAGCTTGAAGGGCTCACGGGTCTGCCTGTACTCGGGATTATCCCGTACATGGATATGAAAATCCCGTCCGAGGACTCTGTGTCCATAAAAGATAAAATCCAGAACAGCAAGCCGGTCAGGATTGCAGTGATAAGGCTTCGTCATATCTCAAACTTCACGGATTTTGAGCCGCTTGAGCATTGCGCAGATGTCAGGTATATCGAGCCTGGCGATGAATTAAATGAGCCGGATGCTATTATATTGCCCGGCACCAAGAATACCATGGACGACATGAAAGAATTAAGCTCAAAAGGAATGGACAAAAGAATAACAAAAGAAGCGGACAAAGGAATTCCTGTTATAGGAATCTGCGGGGGCTACCAGATGCTGGGCAATGATATCAACGACAGCGGGGTAGAAGGAAGCTGCGGCGCATGTTCGGTAAAGGGTCTGGGACTTCTCGATGTATCCACTCAGTTTGGCAGATACGAGAAAAAAACAAGGCAGGCAGAGAAGATTGTTACAGGAGACGGGGCTATTCTCGGGCTGATAAAAGGTGAAAAAGTAAAAGGGTACGAGATCCATATGGGTGAAACTGCTGGAGGGGAGCCCGCCTTCGGGGATGACGGGAGCGTGAGCGATAATGGACTTGTGATAGGTACATACCTTCATGGGCTATTTGAAAACGAAAATATAAAAAACTCGTTCCTTGGCTATTTATATAAGCGCAAAGGACTGACCTATACAGATGAAAAAATGAGCGATGGTATAGAGGAACTCGCAAAGCTTGTTGGGGCTCATTTGAATATGGACTTGATATACAGCTTTCTGGAGGAACATGAAGCAGCTTAAAGAAATTGCACAAAAGATAAAAACCATGCAAATACGGGGCGCGGGCAGGATTGCACGGGCTGCGGCAGGGGAGCTTCGTGATTATGCAGGCAGGATAAAAACAAATGACTTGGACGAGTTTAACAAAAAGATGAATTATGCCGCAGAGCTTCTTGTGAGCACGCGCCCCACTGCGGTATCGCTGCCAAATGCTGTGAGGGCTGTGATGCGGTATAAAGGTGAAACCGTGGATGAGGCAAAAACCATTATTAAAAAACTGGCAGATGAATTTATCGCCGGTTCCGAGAACGCGGTCAAGAGGATAGGAGAGATAGGCGCAAGGAGGGTGCGAGACGGGGATACCATAATGACGCACTGCAACTCTGCGGCTGCAATCTCGATTTTTGCGGCAGCGCATGCCCAGGGAAAGGCTATCAACGTTATCGCCACGGAATCACGCCCCAGAATGCAGGGGCATATTACGATAAAACAGCTCGATGCCATCGGGATAAAAACCTCTTTGATCGTGGATTCAGCTGTGCGATATTTCATGAAGGATGTTGACCTTGTGATAATGGGAGCTGATGCCGTGACTGTGAATGGCTCGGTCATCAATAAGATCGGGACTTCACAACTGGCATTGGCTGCCCATGAAGCCAGGAAAAATGTGATAATAGCTGCCGAGACCTATAAATTCAGCCCACGAACGATATTGGGTGAACTTGTTGAGATAGAGGAGCGCGACAGCAGTGAGGTCATAAGCGGGGAAATGCTGGGCGAGTTTACCAATGTGTGCGTGAAAAACCCTGCGTTTGATGTGACACCGCGTGAGTACATTGACCTTATATGCACCGAGGTCGGGGCGATACCTCCTGAGATGGCATATATTATTATCAGGGAATACCTGGGATGGGAAATTGGCGAGATGAACTTTGACGGCTATCAAAAGCATTAAGTATTATACTATTAATATTAAATCGGAAAGGAGATATTATGACATTAACTGAAATTGAAATCATACTTGCAATTACAAACGTTATTTTCATAATAATTGTGATTTTTTTGTTTGTGCGCATTCGAAAAATGGAAAAGAAAAGCGAACCTGAAAAACAGCAGTCCGAATTGGCTGGTATCACTAACATAGCACCTGCTGAAATGATATCACCGAAAAAGAAAGAATGCATACTTGACCTTGGTGACAATAATACACCTGCTGAAAAGCCATCACCGAAAAAGAAAGAACGCACACTTTACCTTGGTGACAATAATACACCTGCTGAAATCAAGCCAGAAAGTTTTGACGTGAAGGCGCATGATATTAAGCACCCTGAAAAACCCATGACAATCACACCTGATATTGGTGCAAAAAAAACCGAAGTTAAACTTGAAGACAGGCTGCCTGAAGTCAAGGAGATGCCTGTGAAAAAAGAGAGAAAAAAGAAAAAGGCTGCTAAAAAGGCACCTGAAGAAATTGTCGAACAGGCAACAAAAGAAGAGGCTGCGCCATCAGAAAAAATCCAGATTCCTGAAATAGAGGAAGTAAAGCTTGAGAAAAAAGAGATCAAAAGAAAAAAACCAGCTAAAAAAGAACCTGAAAAAGCTGCTGATATAAAGGAAGAAACAAAGGCAATACCTGAGAAAAAAACTGATGAGAATGAAAAACCCGAAAAGAAACCGCCAAGGAAAAAAGTTGAGAAAAGATTATTTATTTAGGCTTTAAATATTCCCATTTTTCCAGTGCCTGCTGTAATTCTTTATGCTTTTTTGCGTACTCACGTAGGTCAATCCCTTCCATTGACGCCTCTATCGCCTGCATCGTAGCCATTGCGCCGGCACGCGTTCCTTCCGGATGTCCGTGTATTCCGCCGCTCACAAGCAGCGTGCAGTCATTTCCAAGTATGCGCATCACGGAAGGTATTAAACCGGGATGAAGCCCGCCCGAAGAAACAGGGAGCGCAGGTTTTATCGAGCCCCAATCCTGCGGCAGCGGTTCTGTTATTGCAGGGTCGCGAAGCACAGCGGCAATCTGGGTTATCTCCTTTTTAGTGCTCACCAGTTTCCCAACCGCCGTACCCGCATGGATTTCATCCACACCTACCAGGCGCATAAGTTTAGCCAGGAAATACATCGTAATCCCGTGTTTTGGATTCCTGTCAAAGACTGCATGCATCGCACGGTGGGCATGTATCGCCAGGCCAAGGTCGCCGCATTCCTCGCGCAGAGTCTGGACAGAGGCTGTGCCGCAGGTGACCACATCGATCATGGCAAACCGGAATCCGGAATCAGAAAGTAATTTCGCCCTGCGTATCATTTCCTTCGTTTCGCCCGTGATATTCAGGAGTGCATCCTTCTCATCCCCTGTTTGCTTCTGCGCTTTATCCCTCAATTTCGCCATTCGCTCTACGCGCTCCTCGAAACGATTAAAGGAAGTGGAGGTCAGGTTTTCATCATCTTTTACAAGGTCAAACCCGCCCATCCATGTTTCGTATGCAACCCCTGCATGTTCTGCAGCGCTGAAGCCGATTTTGGGTTTTGGCACTGCGCCTGTGATGGGTCTTTCTTTTACTTTCAATAGCGACCTGATTCCTGAAATTCCGTGATGCGGTCCTTTGAAGGAGCTGATATACTTTGCAGGAAGGGAGGCATCCATTAATCTTAAGTTCCGCAAGGCTTTCATGCCAAAGATGTTGCCTGCTATGCCGCTCAGCAACTGCGGCGCATTGCCGGGCTCCCAGAGGTCAATCGGGTAAGCCACTTTTACGTATCTGCCGTTTAATTCAAAGGCGCGCGCCTTGATCCTGGCAACTCGCGCAGGCAGTTCGTGGAGCGTGGTCCATGTGCCCGCAGAACTTTCAGAGGCGATTCTCCCGATGGCTTCTTTTGCGTTTATCCCCTTTGCAGGTTCGAAATAATAGAGGCATATTAAATCATTCTTTGCCGGGGTATAGTTCAGATCAACAAATTCATCGTACCAATCAATTTTCTCAGTCATTCTGTCACCTTGCTCAGTCTATTATTTTAGAAATTAAAAGATTTAACTGTCAGATGAGCAAAGTCCATTGGGAAAAAAGTTTTGAGAATAGTTATTAAAGGAAGGGAAGAACCATATACAGTGATAACAATGTTTTATGATAAAAGGTTGAGGAAACAAAGATGAGAATTAAAATCGATCTGGAAAGTGATGCGCTCTACTTCAGAATCAGTGAGGACGCGATAGAAGAGAGCGAGGAAATAAAGAAGGGTCTTATCGTTGATTACGATGCCACTGGCAAGGTTGTAGGAATAGAAATACTTAACATAAAAGAAAAATTCAAGATGGAAGATTTGACAGGTCTTAAATTGGAAATGCCTTCAGTTACAAAGGCAGCAGCGTAAGGGCTTTACCCAAAAATCTGTGCTATCCGTCACAGGCGCCGATATGCCCTTCTCTTTAATTCCTTTCAATTCTTGATTTCAATACTGCGAATTAAAAAAAGCATGGATAATTACGTATCTAAATAAGATTAAACATATATTATGATAAATAGATATTTTTTATTTAGGTTTTTTCCCCGAAGGTCTTACTGTTTCTAATAATTCCTCTTTAACTAAATCAATTTTTATTAATACCAAAACAAACATTATTACCGTTATAAGAACTGAAGTAATAAAATATTTTTCTTGAACATCAATATTAAATTGCCAATTCGCATAAAAACCAGTAGGTGCACCTATAATCACTAATAAAAGATTTATCCCATTTTGCGTGAGAAATCCCAAATTAACCTTTTAAAAAGTGGGAGGATTAATGCAAGAATAATAAATATAGCTGCGATAAAAAAAAGGAATGAAGCGAAACCTCCCGCAAGTTGAGATAAAAGGGGCACAAAAACAGAAATCAAAATAATTAATACAAAAATTGTTATAAGCAAATCAATTGGATTTTGAGAACTTATATATTACTTCAGACTTTTAAATAATATTATCTCTTATTAAACTTTTTGGTTTTAAACTTTCCCTCTCTCCTGAATAAAGCTATTTAAAAAGTTGTTTTGAACGATGTTTAATTCTTGTAAGGGTGTTACAACTCTGTGATTTCTGTGTCTTGCCATAACCCTGTATTTGAGGGATATTTTATCGAAGGACAAACCCCACAACAAATCGAAACGCTCCCACTTTTCTGAAACTCGACCCTTCATGAAACCTCGATCCGCCGCCCTCGCTCATGTAAAAGGTCTATAAAATCATCCTTGTCGCTGTATTTTTTTAGCTCCTTATCTTCCATAAGAACGGTTCTTTCAATATTTTTCGTCTTGCTTGCCCCATGTACTATCAACAGCGACTGGGTATGAGCAACCTCGGATATACTGCTCATCAGATGCGCCTTTTTGACCATCGTTTTTGTGCATTCACCCACGCCTGTCAGTATCGTGGTCTCATCCCTTCGGTTTGAAGACTGGGATACCGCATCGAATGGCGCCTGGGAAATAGGCGACACCTCGAATCCCATATTCTTTAAGATTGAGAAAATATTTGAATATTCGTTTGCGACATCTGCTTTTTTCCGGGGATCGTTCAAATCAAGTTTTTCGAACAGGTCAACCGCAACCGTAAAACCCCTGTCCAGTACTTCCTCAAGTTTGAGCGCAACATCAACGCTTGCCGCCATCTCGCCTTCCTCGTACTTGCTAATAGTCCTTCTTGAGACCCCGAGCAGCGATGCAAGCGCGCCCAGGGATATATTTTTCCTGATGCGTTCTTCTTTCAGGATGTTTCCTCCGATATTTACATACAAGCCGCCGTGCTCGGCATAAATCAAAGGCGGGCTGTCCTCTATAAAGCAGTCATGCACTGTGTTTATGTCAAATGCAGGGACGCCATACCTGAAATAGACCACACCTGTTTCCAGGGAATGGTCGCGGGTTTTTTCTCCTATTACAATGGGATACCCGTTCAGATGTTTTGAAAGGAACTGCATTTCCCTGCTAGTTTCCTCATTTAATCCGTCGATATTGGAGATGACCTTAATCAACAGCAGTAAATTATCACGTCTGGCTGCCATATCAAAACTCCTGGGGCGGATATCACAGCGCTCGGAAATGATAAAGCCAGCCCTGCTCAAAATAGCGATGGCACGAGTTATAAGTAACTCTTTATTCATTAAATTTCGATTGTTCCTACGTCTATATAAAGTTATATTATGCGACGGAGATAGTGAGGACTTATGATTATAGGGCTCGACGACACGGATTCACGAGAAGGCATGTGCACAACGTATCTTGCAGCCGTGCTCATCGAAAAACTTAAAAAATACGGAACGGTAGACGAATACCCGCTTCTTGTCCGCCTGAACCCCAACATAATATATAAAACACGCGGCAACGCCGCTATCGCAATTCCGCTTGAATTGAAAAATGGCACAGGCGCTGGAAAAGTAAAAGAGCTGGTCATTGAAACCGTGAAAGATATGGCTGTTCTTTCAGATGAAAACACCAACCCTGGAGTCGTTTTTGTTGAAGATACTACAGAAGAGATGCAGGATGAACTGTCCCGATTCTCGATGCGAGCCGTGCAGGATGTGCTGGAAATTCATGAAGCCAAGGAACTGCTAAAACGCCATGGGATAAGCCACAAGGGATTCAAGAACGGGAGGGGATTGATCGGAGCGCTTGCTGCTGCAGGCTTTGCGCTCTGCGGTATTCCTGATTTCACATACGAGCTGATAGCATACCGTGAGAAAAAACAGTGGGGCACATTGCGGGAAATCGAAGAGGATTCGGTATGGGCTGCCGATGCCACCACGTATCCTGACACATGGGACACCGTGGATTACGAGAATAAGCGCATCGTGTTTGCCCCCCACTCGCCGGACCCGATTCTTTTTGGCATTCGGGGAGAGAGCGAAAGCGCGGTAAGAAATGCATTTTCAATGATAAAAAGCGAGCCAATCGAACGATATGTTGTCTATAGGACAAACCAGAATACCGATATGCACCTGATTCCTGCAAACATCAACGAGGTCAGGAACGACCGTTCATACAGCCTCAATGGCACGGTCAGCAGCCCCCCAAAAACGATAGAAGGCGGGCATGTTATCTTCGGGCTGGCAGACGGCACCGCCGCCCTGGAATGCGCTGCCTTTGAGCCCACAAAGGGCTTTCGCAATATCATCAGGCAGCTTCGCGCAGGGGATGAGGTAACAGTCTGTGGAAGCGTGAAAGACAGGACTCTGAACATTGAAAAAATCAAGGTAATATCCCTCAATCCGCATGAACTGCGAAACCCCCTCTGCTGCAGAAAACGAATGAAGTCCATGGGCAAAGAACAGGGCTACAGGTGTGAAAAATGCGGGGCAGTAAAAAAAGAAAAGGTTACTGAGACGCTACAAAGAAACCTTTCACCTAGATTTTATGAAGTGCCCCCGTCCGCACGGAGGCATCTCTCAAAGCCACTCATCAGATTTCGGGAGATGCAGGTGGCATCCGCTTGTGTTCGTTTGAAGAAATGCGCGCCGCCAGTTGATCCACAATATCGGGAGGAAAATTCGTCTTTACCGCGGAAACGTGCTTTTTTTCATCTACCAGCATGGTGAGTATTCTGTCTGCCGTATCGTAGGATACACCCAGCTCGCCCTCATCGGTCTGTCCCTTCCATAAGCCTGCCGTGGGGGTTTTATCAATAATCCTGATAGGTACGCCCATATAACGGGCAAGCCCGCGTACATGAGTTTTATAAAGGCAGCCGATGGGTTCAATATCTACGCCGCCGTCGCCGTATTTTGTGAAGTATCCGAGCAGCAGTTCCGTCTTATTCCCTGTTCCCACAACCATGCGCCGCATGAGGTTTGCATGATAATACAATATGCACATGCGAGTGCGCGCTTTTAGATTACCGTTTGCAACGATATTCATTTTATCGAAATCCGCTATGACTTTTGAAAATGAGCGCAAAACCGAAGATATCTCAATGAGCTTATGCTCTATGCCCAGTATTCTTGCGACTTCCACTGCATCATCGATATCCTGTTCTGATGTGATGCCTTTCTCGGGCAGCAGGAGCCCCAGCACATTCTCTCTACCGAGCGCCTCTACCGCAAGATATGCCGTCAATGATGAATCTATTCCCCCGCTCAAACCTATGACTGCTCCTCTAGCCCCCGATTCCTGAACTTTGACGCTTATGAAGCTGGCTATTTTATTTTTAATTGCAGGATAGCTAATCTGGTTCATCTGCTTTAAATTGAGATTCTCTATTATATATTATTACTTTCACTCCGCTCTCTGAGAAGCTTTATATGTTGTCAGGCTAAGGTATAGTTTGCCTCTCAAATAAAAATAAACAAGAGGCTTGAGGAAAGATATGAAAGAAATAGCAAAACAGATAGAAGCCCGATTCATGGAACTGGGCGTTAAAGTAGAGACAAGTGAAATAGAATCAAGTTTGGACCAGTTGATAAATAAATTCAAGGTCCCTCCTGAAGAAGCACGCAGAAACGTGATAAACTCTTTCTTAAAGAAACATAATGTTCCCAAGAGTGAATTTTTCGCTCCGCGTGAAACTCCGCAGGTAAAGGTATCAGATATAAAAGAGGATGGAAAATGGGTAACGGTGCGGGGTAAAGTAGTCCAGTTGTGGGATGCTAGGCACGAATCTCTTTCCCAGAGCGGACTGCTTGGCGATGAATCGGGAACAATAGCATTCAAGAAATGGACAAAGGCAAACCTTCCCCAGATTGAAGAAGGAAAATGCTACCTATTTAAGAATGTGGTAACTTCTGAATGGCAAGAGCGATTTAGTGTCAGTTTAAATAAAACCAGTGAAATTATTCCGATAAATGAAAATATCGAGGTGGGAAACACACTCACCGAATTCACTGGTGCGATCGTGGATGTCCAGAGCGGTTCAGGTCTGATAAAGAGATGTCCCGAATGCAACCGGGCGCTTGTAAAAGGCGCTTGTGGCGAACACGGAAAGGTTGAAGGGTTATATGACTTGCGAATTAAAGCTATCCTTGATGATGGTGAAAAGGTACAAGATATCCTCATGAACCGAGAAATAACCGAAGCGTTCACCGGTATCACCCTTGAAAAAGCAAAGGAAATGGCAACAGAAGCGCTTGACCAGGGCGTTGTTCTTGATTTTATGAAAAATAAGCTTGTGGGACGCTATTATGTAGTGACCGGAAGGAAACTTGACAGGTTCATACTGGTCGATTCCATCAAACTAGATGTAAAACCGATCGATGAAGACATTAAGAGGTTACTTGCAGTAACTGCGGCGCCTCTTGCAATGGAGGCGTGATCATGGCTGAAAATGGATCAGTATACGTTCGTGAAGTAGCGCACCGTGTGTTTGCGGCAGAACTAAATGAGTCAAATCTCCAATTAAAGGAAGGACAGGACGACCAGTATCCAAAACAGTATCTTATCACACCGACAGGAGCAAAATGCAACCGCATTTTCATCGTGGGCACGCTCACAGAAAAAGAAAATGTGGGGAACGACTCTGATTTCTGGCGCGGTCGTATCGTTGACCCTACAGGCGTCTTCTATGTGACAGCCGGGCAGTACCAGCCCGAGGCTGCGCAGGTACTGGCAAAGACCGCGCCGCCTGAGTTCATCGCGGTCATCGGAAAGCCGACAACATTTACCACCAAGGAAGGGAACGTTCTTATCTCCATCAGGGCTGAGTCCATGCAGGTAGTGGACGCTGCGACAAGGGACAGATGGGTCGTGAACGTGGATGCTTATAAGGCGATGGTGGCGCAGGCGCTGGAGTCGGTGAGGGCGAGGTAGGGCTGTTCCCTGCCCTTTTTTTATTTTTATAACAAATGACACTTCAGATGTGGGATTTATGAAATTTAGAATGTTTGTAACAAAGATAGACACGGAAATCTCTATCATTACATTAGGGTCAGTTTGCTTACTGATAGCCGAATTCGTTAAGGCTAATAGTAGTATTTCGGAGGTTTCTCTTTTTACATTATCTGGTTTTTGTTTAATACTCTCTGGTGTTGTGTTAATTTACCGGGAAACGGTGGTGAAAGGGGATATTTTACCTACAATTGAAAAAAAAGAGAGAGGAGAGAAATTAATACATACTGACTATTTTAATATTGGCCAATTGGGAATAACAAATATATTCGCTAATACTTTATTTGATATCGGGATATTTTTTTTGATAATTGGAACCATTTCGCTCCTACTGTCTGAGTTTATTAGCTCACCTTTAATTAAAGAAAATTTTCCATATTTGATAGCTCTAATTATTATAGTCTTTATATCGAATTTTTTTACTAGAAGATTCTTTGCAAAATAGGAAATCAGCCATCACTTTGGGCAGGCGCCAGGTATATTCGGACAGGATAACAGGATTCACAGGATGAAAATTATCCAGTCAATCCTTTAAATCCTGTCTGAAAAGTTCGTGTTGAATTTTGCCATCCTGTCTTTGCGTCCTCTGCGACTTTGCGGTGAGCCTGAACATCAACCGCGAAGCACGTAAAGAGGGCAAAGCGATAAAAACAACGAACTTGTACTAACTCAATACGAACTCAGAGTTCGTACGAGTTCGTTTTGAGTCCGCTGTTAATCTTCCAGTGCAATCACGCCTCCACCTTCTTCCTCACAACCTTCAGCCTTATCCCGCCCGGCTCTGTCTCGATGGGCAGCTTCAGGTTCGTATTCAGGTGATACAGGTCAGCTATCACTTTCGGCAGGCGCACCGAGATGCTGTTGCCCGACTTGAATACCGTAGCCTCCACGCCTTTCTTCAATGCCTTGAAGTATTTGACTATGTTATCCACGTCCTCCGGGTTGCTGTGTTCGTTACCGCACTCGCATCTCCAGCCGCGTATCACGAACCCTTTCAGGTTGATATCGCTTACTTCCTTCATCTCTTTTCCGCAGACATTGCATTTATGAGTCATGTTCACCTCGCAATATTTTTAATTTGTCCTTTGTAGCGCGAATTTTTCCGACTTTTGATAAACCCAAAGATATTCATCCTTTTTAGACGGGTTTATCAAAATGCCTTATCAGCCAGTAATCCTCATAGTCCTCGATTGCCACGATGTAGATGTTCTTTCCTCTCTGACACCATTTTTCAACTATGCCTTTTTTTCTTTTGCTTACCTCAGTTCCGTTTTCGAGCAATTCTATTACCTGATACATTTCAAGCCCAAGTTCTACCATCTCGCCATCTGCATTTCTATTATGGTCTGGAATTAATGGCTTATTGTTCCATGTTATCAAATTACATCAACTTTCTAGTGTATATATTTAAACTGTATAACGTATATACTTTATTCCCCTCTTTAACCGTTGCGCCGAATTGACACGAACTCTCGCTGAAGGAGTATATTAGGACAGGATAACAGGATTCACGCGATGAAAAATATCCAGTCAATCCTGTAAATCCTGTCTGAAAGTTCGTTTGAATTACCCGTCATCCTGTCTTTGCGTCCTTTGCGCCCTCTGCGGTGAGCCTGAACATCAACCGCAAAGACGCCAAGAGCGCAAAGCGATAAAAAACAACGAACCTGTACTTTGACAAAAAGCTTTTACCCTCACGCTTCCAAGAAAGATATTATGAGTTCAGAAATTGAGAATGAGGTTCTGACCGAATTAAAGCAGGCCGCCAAACCACTGGTAGAGCTTGGTTTATACGATTCAACCAGAGAATTCGTGAGGGATGTTACTAAGGAATTCATCAAGCACAAAATAGAATTTTATAAAAAACAGCTTACAGCATTTAAGAAAAAATATGGATCCTTTGATGCTTTTTCAAAGAAATTACAAAAAGGCGCGTCCATCGCAGAAGAGGATGAATGGATGGAGTGGGAAGCCGCAGAAAACATGCTGAAAGTCTGGAAAAAAGCAGCCAGAGAGACTGGTATAAGTGCATAGAGTAATCAATATTTTAAGGGAATCCAGAATTGTTGATTCTATTCTCTCAATCGATTCCGATGCATTTGGGGAGTACTATAAATTAAAAATCCAGGTGCGTTTAGTAAATGGCTGGAAGCTTCATGTCTGGGAGCATGCCACACCCAAGATTCGAAGATACGCCTATCACGTATCCAAAGGACAGAAACTTATCATCAGGTGGGACAATGCGCCACACCACAAACAAATAAGGACTTTCCCTCACCACAAGCATGTAAAGGAAGCCGTTCTTGAATCAAAGGAAAGGATGGTAGAAGATATTTTGATAGAACTGGAACGAATGATCCAGGAGGAAAGTTAGATTTGTAAAATGAAAAGAGGTATGCGTATCTGATGCGCCGATGCCTTTTCAAAACGCGGCGCTGAGATTTAATATATAGCCAGTGATATTTATGCATCGGAGCCGTGATGTACAAACGGAATGTTTAAAATAATTGAGGTACTCTACACAAGGTATCATGAGAAGCGATAATATCAAAAAAGGACTTGAGCGCGCCCCGCACAGGTCCTTATTAAAAGCCGTCGGGCTGACCGATGAAGAAATGGCTCTTCCCTTCATAGGCGTGGTGAACTCCTGGAACGAGGTAATACCCGGACACATCCATCTTGATAAGCTCGCCGAAGCCGTAAAAGCAGGTATACGAATGGCAGGAGGCGTGCCGTTTGAATTCAACACCATAGGGATATGCGACGGCATCGCGATGGGTCACACTGGCATGAAGAATTCCCTTCCGAGCAGGGAACTGATAGCCGACAGCATTGAACTCATGGTGGAGGCGCACCAGTTTGACGGCATGGTCATGATACCCACGTGTGATAAGATCGTTCCCGGGCATCTGATGGCTGCAGGCAGGCTTGACATCCCCACAATCGTTGTAACAGGCGGACCCATGATGCCTGGAATTGTAGGGGATGAGCCCCGCGATGTTATTTCGTTGTTCGAGGCTGTTGGAGCGCGCCGGAACAACACACTCTCAGACCAGGAGCTCAAGAACCTGGAGGATTGTGCATGCTGCGGCGCAGGCTCATGCGCGGGACTCTTTACCGCCAATACGATGGCGTGCGTCACAGAGGGGCTGGGCTTGAGCCTGCCCGGATGCGGCACAGCGCATGCAGTGGATGCCAAAAAGACACGGATAGCAAAGCACTCGGGTATGAAGCTCCTTGAACTTGTGGAAAAAGAGATTACAGCGAGGCAGATAGTCACACAGGAATCGCTTGACAATGCGATACGCATCGACATGGCAATCGGGGGCAGCACAAATACTGCGCTTCATCTTCCTGCAATAGCACTTGAATTCGGGCTTGAACTCCCGCTTTCGAAGTTCGATGAAATAAGCAGGGAGACGCCGCACCTTATAAACTTAAGACCGGGAGGAGACCGCTACCTTATCGATTTTGAGCGCGCCGGAGGAGTGCCTGCAATCCAGCAGCGTCTGCGCTCCATGCTTTACTTGGATGCGCTGACTGTGACAGGGAAAGGCGTCGGCGAAAACCTGGATGAGTATATAATCATGAATCCGCTCGCCAATAAGGAGATAATCGCCAGCCTTGACTCCCCTATACATGCAGAAGGTGGCATAGCTGTGCTGCGAGGAAACCTTGCTCCTTCAGGTTCTGTGATAAAACAAACTGCTGTGAGCCAGAAAATGCTTCACCACGAAGGACATGCGCGCGTTTTTGATAGCGAGGAAGAAGCGATGAAGGCTATAATGGGAAAGAAAATCAAACCCGGCGATTGCCTGATTATAAGATACGAGGGGCCAAAAGGCGGACCAGGGATGCGGGAGATGCTTTCGCCAACGGCGGCAATAGCTGGCATGGGACTTGATTCAATTGCGCTCATCACGGACGGCAGGTTCTCAGGAGGCACGCGAGGTCTTAGCATCGGTCATGTCTCGCCAGAGGCGGCTGACGGAGGACCTATCGCGTTTGTGAGGGACGGCGATATTATTGAGATTGATATTCCAAAGCGGGTGTTGAATCTCAAAATTTCGCAGGAGGAACTTGAAAAAAGAAGGAAGATGTGGAAGGCACCTGCGCCTAAGGTTACGAAGGGCTATCTTGCGCGATACCAGAAGCAGGTGGGTTCTGCGGATAAGGGCGCTGTATTAAAATACTAAGCGTGCATAAATATAATTGTTAGGTACCAAAATGGGTTGGATTGAAGCTGTTCAAGTCGTTTCGACGTTCATAATATCTGTGGGAGGAGCTGGTGCTATAATATTGGCAATGTCATCCTATTTTGGCAAGATATGGTCAGACAAATATATTGAATCTGTTAAAAGTAATTATCAAAAGGAGCTAGAAGCTTACAAAAATGAGTTAGATATGATTAAAGAAACTGCTTTGCGTTATTCAAGGCAACAGTTTGAGTTATATAACAAACTTTGGAGTTCTCTCTATGATTTAAAATTAACCGCTGATATGCTCTGGGAAGAAGCAAATGAACAGAATCTGAGAAAATTTTCTATACAATTAAAAAAGACGATCGATGAAGTTGAAAAAAGTTGTCTTTTTATTGAAGACATGCATTATGAACGATTATCAAAATTACTTAATGCGTTTAAAAATTATCAGATTGGAAAGAAAGAGTTAATTCAACTATATAGAGACCTAAATCAAGAACGAATTATTCCTACTGAAATTCAGCAGTTAGTAGACGATAATAGAGCCAAGAAGAAAGAATATGAAGACCTCATAGAACTGATTAAAAATGACTTGAAAAAACAAATGCAGGGCCGTCATTAAATATGGTCTCAGAAATAATCAACACAAATATCACTAAAATGAAAACCCTCGATGAAATAAAAAATATCCTTTCGCAGCATAAGGAAGAAATAAAACAAAAGTATCCGGTCAAAGAGATAGGTATTTTTGGCTCATACGTGAGAGGAGAAGAAAAAGAAGCCAGCGACCTTGACATTCTTGTGGAGCTTGGGAAAGCAATTGGATTACTAAAATTTATTGAAATTGAGGAATACCTCAGTGAACTCTTAGGTGTTAAAGTAGACCTCGTGATGAAAGGAGCGCTTAAGCCAAGGATAGGGAAACGCATTTTAAAGGAAGTTGTCTATGTATAAAAGAGAGTACGGGGACTATATAGAAGACATAGTAGATGCCATGGACAAAGCCATGCAATTTACGGAAAACATGGACTACAGTGATTTTATTCATGATGACAAGACTATTTTTGCTGTAATAAGGGCGCTGGAAATAATAGGCGAAGCCGTAAAAAGGATTCCTGAGGATGTAAGAACAAAGAATCCTGAAATTCCCTGGAAGCGCATAGCAGGGATGAGAGATAAGGTTATTCACGAGTATTTTGGTGTCAAGTTAGAAGTTGTCTGGATGACAGTAAAAGAGGAAATCCCAACTCTAAGACCTCTTTTTCAAGACATTCCGAAAAAGTAATAGCGGTGGACTTTCCCGCTAGTACTTCCTCTCAATCATATAATCTGCAACCCTGATAAGCAACTTCTTTGCCTCAGAATCAGGCAGCACCTTAAGCGCGGCTTTACCTTCCTCCACGAAACTCAAAGCCTTGTTCATGGCATAATCGATCGAACCCGATTCTTTCATCGAAGTCAAGGCTGCCGAAACCTCGCTTCGTGTGGCATTGCTTTTCCCAAGCGCATCAATACTGACCCCTTTTGAGAGCGCATGGATAACAATAAGCGTACGCTTGCCTTCAATAATATCCCCGCCCTGCGCTTTCCCGAGTATCCCCTCAGGCGTTATAAGGTCAATCACATCGTCGTAAATCTGGAATCCAACCCCTGTCAGGCGCCCGAAATCCCATAACGCCCGCACATAATCCCGATTGGCGCCAGATAATATCGCCCCCATTTTCACGGCGCTGGCAAAAAGCACGGCGGTTTTTTTCTCCACCATGCGCATGTATTCTGCCTCTGTCACATCTTTTCGGGTCTGGAAATTCATATCCATCCACTGCCCCTCGCATATATCCGTGCACGTTTTCGACATAAGTTCAAGGCTTTCCACAAGCTGCGAAGGCTCGCTTTTTGTGCACGAAAGAATCTCAAAAGCCTTTGAATAAAGGGCATCCCCTGCAACTATCGCTCCCGACACACCCCATTTTTTATGTACCGTCGCAAGCCCTCTTCGAAGGTCAGCCTCGTCCATGATGTCATCGTGGATCAACGTGAAATTATGTATCAATTCGATAGCCACTGCCGCAGGAAGTACATTTTCAGGCTTGCCCCCGACGGCTTCTGTTGCCAGCAGCAGTGCAGAAGGGCGAAGCCTCTTTCCCCCAGCATCCAGCAGGTGGCGCATGGCTTTATACATCTCATCAGGCGGGGTTATGGGCAGGAATCTGGGGATGGCTTCATCCACCATTTTGGCTTTTTGCTGCAGGATTTCTTCGATCATAAAGCGAGACCTCGCTTTAGCCGGTGTTCAGGTATGCTTCGCATACCTGTCGTTTGATAAAACTTTCCTAAAGTTTTAGCGACGCCTCGCTTTATGATGCATAGGGTATGCGAAGCATACCCTTCCCGAGTCACGCCTCGGGAGGGCGTGTTCGGGTATGGTGCGCCATACCCGTCGTTTGAGAACCGAAACATCGGTTCACGCTGTGTTGGGGTATGCAAAGCATACCCCTCGTTTGATGGAACTTTCCCAAAGTTCCTTGATAAAACTTTCCTAAAGTTTTTTATAAAACCATCTCCTCACCGTTTCTCATTATATGCACAGTATCCCCGAAAACGTATCCTGCATCCTCAGCCATTTCGACATAGCTTGCATGCATGGTCATGTTCCCATGAGACGGTATCACCTGCTCTGGAGATATCATCCTCAGGAGTTCCCAGTGGTCTTCCCTGCTCGCATGCCCTGACACATGCACATTTTCATATATTCGTGCTCCCTGCATTTTCAATTTTATCTCAAGGGCATGCCGGTTCGCCATCGTCATGGGGCTCGGGATTGTGTTCGCCGAGAAAATCACCTTATCCCCTGGCTCTATCTTGAACTGCGTCTCCAGGTTTGCTATCCTTGTGAGAATGGAATCGGGTTCGCCCTGATGACCCGTGGTTATAAGGAGGTATTTTTTCTTCCCATCCTGGGATATGCGCCTCAGGGCTTTTTCAACGGCATTTCGGTTGCCGTGAATTTCAAGATTTTCAGGGAATTTTATATAATTCATCTTCTCGGCTATTGAAAGATAGCGCTCCATGGACCTGCCAAGAAGTACCGGGATCCTGTTCATTTCCTCTGCAGCCTCAATGATAGCTTTAATGCGTGCCACATGGGATGAGAATGTGGTAATCAGGACACCTGAATCGGTCTCCTCTGTTCCAAGTAAAACGTCTCGCACCAGGTCTTTTGCTATTTGCTCCGAGGGCGTCTTCCCTGAGAGTCCTGAATTCGTACTTTCGGTTATCATAGCCCTGACGCCTTCTTTTCCAAGTTTTCTGAGCCTCTGGAAGTCTGGTGGTTCGCCCAAAGTTGGCGTCCTGTCCAGTTTGAAGTCGCTGGCATACAAAACTACCCCACCCGGTGTGTGGATTGCAGCAAAAGCCGAATCCACTATGCTGTGCTGTATCCTGATGAATTCGATCTGTATATC
Source organism: Candidatus Methanoperedens sp. (assembly GCA_027460525.1). Taxonomy (NCBI): domain Archaea; kingdom Methanobacteriati; phylum Methanobacteriota; class Methanomicrobia; order Methanosarcinales; family Candidatus Methanoperedentaceae; genus Candidatus Methanoperedens; species Candidatus Methanoperedens sp. Next base: position 23,338 of record JAPZAS010000035.1, on the reverse strand, counting down.
AGGGGTGAGGTTATATGTTCCCCCGAGCCTCAGGGGAATTACTTCATTTGTTACCTTAAATTTCTTTTCCTCGGATATCTCATGCCTGACCAGTTCCGCTGTATAAGGAGTTGCGATTATAGGTGCTTTGTACCTGTGCGCAAGTTTCGGTATTGCCCCGATATGGTCGAGGTGACCGTGCGTGCATACGATGGCTTTGACGCTTCCGCTTACTTCTTTCATGACTGTATCGTCAGGAATGGCACCTATCTTTATCAGGTCCATCGAGTGCATTTTGTCTATTTCCACGTCTTCATGTATCTGCACCCTGTCCAGCTGCAGTCCCATATCCAGAACAATGATATCATTATCAATCCTTATCCCGGTCATGTTCCTGCCCATTTCATTGTAGCCGCCGACTGCAATAATTCCTATTTCTGTCATTTTAATTCACTCCATAATAATTATTAAATTATATTTAAATTATACTTTATATCTTTTTCTCGCAAATTTAACCGTTTCAAATCCCCTCTGTTCCAAAAACTCTCTCGTTCTACCTGTAATGACAAGAGGTGCGTTGCCGAGTTCTTCAATTGTCCTGCATCCGCATAAGAATTGAGCAACTTTGAGTTCTTCGATGACCATGGTCAGTTTATCCACCACATCCTTCTGCCCTTTCAAAGCAGGAGCCACAAGAGGCAGTGCAATGCCGCAGAGGGATGCTCCAAGGGCAATAGATTTTGCTGCGTCAATGCCTGAGCGTACGCCTCCCGTTGCAACGACAGGAATTGAAATCGAGGATTCCACGATGCTGACCGCTGTAGGTATCCCCCAGTTCCAGAATTGCTTCCCGAGATGTTGGGATAACAAATCACCGCGCTTCTGCGCCCGGTAGGTTTCGACCCCTGCCCAGCTTGTCCCGCCAAGACCGCCAACATCGATAGCAGCAGCCCCTGCTTCGCATATCGCCAATGCCTGGGAATGCGCGATACCTGCACCCGTTTCTTTTACAATCACAGGTACTGAAAGTTCTTTGCAGATTTCCTTAATTCCAAGGAGACATTCGGTTGCATCAATATTGCCTTCGGGCTGTATGGCTTCCTGAAGGAAATTCAGATGAATCGCCATGGCATCAGCCCCTATCATCTCCACAGCCCGCTCAAGTCCTTCAATCCCGAACTCATTAAGCTGGGCTGCGCCTACGTTTCCGTATATGAACGCATTCGGGGCTTTTTCCCTGACCACCCTGAACGAGTCCTCCATGTTCGGGTCTTCGATTGCCGCTCTCTGGCTGCCCACGCCTATGCCTATTCCCAGTTCTTCTGCTGCGCCTGCAAGCGTTGCATTCACAGACTTTGTATCAGGATGTCCGCCTGTCATCGAGGCGATCAGGAAGGGAGCGCGCATTTTCTTACCCAGGAACTCGACCTCAAGATCAAGGGCTTTCTTGTTGATCTCAGGAAGACAGTTGTGCACAAGCTCGATGTCATCAAAACCGCTGGCTCGAAGTCCAAGATGCGTTCTGTGCGCTTCAACGTCCTTCTCAACGCATAACAATAAATGTTCAATCTTCCTGTCCGATGTGGTCATTCAGTACCTCTATTTGATGAACCCATTATTATACTATTCTTTTAGACGGGTTCATCAAAGTTTGATGAACCCAATGATACTCATCTTTTTTAGACGGGGTCATCTAAGTTCGACCTTTTATATAAATCTCATTTGTCTGCTATTAACGTTCCTATCTCTTCGCCGTACAAAAATCTTGATACCATACCTTTCCCGGATGCATTAAAAATGCGCGAACTAATTCCCTTGTTTGCCAGTTCCAATAACTCGGATACCTTACCGAGCATTCCGCCTGTTACATCGGTGGAAGTTGAGCCTTTGATGTGTTTTTTCATGTCCATAAAACTAAGTGGTGTGATTTTTTTAATAACATTACCCTTTTCATCCAGCACGCCATCAACGTCGCTGCCTGCACCTATTTTTGATGCTTTCAAAGCAAGCGCAAGGTATGGTATTATCCTGTCGCCTGACAGGACTGCAACTCCTTTAATCCTGTCCATAACCACATCGCCGTGAAGTACAGGCATTACGCCCCGCTCCAGCATGACTTTAATTTGCTCAAGCTGGAAAAAAACCAGTTTGCCGTTTTCAAAAAGGCAGGAATTTAATGGGTGGACCGGAAGCGATGGTACGCCTGCTTTATTTAATGATTCCAGCACTGTTGAATTTAATTTTTTTACCGAAGCGTGGGTGAGATATGCACCTTTGGCATTGAATTCTTGGTTGAGCTTGTATTTCATCGCCTGGGGATGACCGAACGACCCTGCGCCGTGAACAAGAATTATGTTTAAATCGGATTCAGATTTAAATTCAGCAATCTCATGCGATATCCTGTCGATGACATCTACTTTTGCACATTCGGGAATATCGGAATCCTTCTCTGTGATCACGCTTCCGCCTATCTTTAAAATCACCGGGCTCATTCCTCTTTTACCCCTTCAGAGGTGAATCTGGTAATTATCGCCTGCCCTCCTGCCTTTTCTATCGCCGCCGCCACGTCTTTGGGCGAATGCGTCAGCGCCACCATGCATCCTCCCCCGCCAGCACCTGTGAGCTTTGCCCCGTATGCGCCCGCGTTTCTCGCAGCATACACAAGCGCCGAAAGTTCCATTGTGCACACGCCGAGGGCATCGAGCAAGCCGTGGTTCACGTTCATGAGTTTACCAAGAGAGATGTAATTTTTTTCCGAAACCATGAGTTCGCCATGCCTGGCAAATGAACCGATGGTTTTGATTATCGGGTTTATGGAATCAGGATATTCCTCTTTGAGTCTTGCAACCTGCTGTACGAGTTTTGCAGTTTTTTTGGGCGAAGCGCCCTTATTCGTGTTGCCGATCACGATGCCGCAGTCCAGAAGCTCCAATCGCTTTCGTGAAGGTATCTCAACCACTCCTCCGAACGTGGATACAAAGGTATCCGTGGGGCTGGCTGCGCCCTGAACTTCCTTTTCTATCCCATGTCCCATTCCTGCAAGTTCTTCGTTTTCGTATCCAAGCCCGAATTCGATATTGATGGCGGCAAGCGTTGCAATGGTGACTGCGGCGGATGAGCCCAGCCCCGAGCCAACAGGAATGTCGGAGGTTATTTCAATTGCAACATCAGGCGAACCTAATTTTTTAATTGCCGATGAAACATAGGGGTGCACCTCGAAATCCAGCGCCGTATTTCCAAGATCTGATGATATGGCTACAGCATCTGCTTTTCTGGCGCACACGCGGGTTCGAAGCTCAATGGCGCAAGCAATGGCAGGTTCTCCGTACACCACCGCATGCTCGCCGAATAGGTATATTTTGCCAGGGGCTGAGCAGGTGGTGGTCATTCGTATCTAAAGCATCACAGATGCGATAGATAAATATAAGGATTGCCGATTTTGAATTACAGTAACGATTATAATCATTTCCTCAACAGCTATAATTGATGCAGCGATATTTTTTCTCCATCACAGACTAGAACATCGCCGGAATAATCCCTCGTAAGCTGGCGAAGGTTAGCTAAATCCAATTTTTCTTCTAACTGCGCCAGAATGCTGATGTAACTTCGAAGCTTCTTAATCTCATACCGCTTCAGCAGGAGCGCCATTTCTGCATGCTTAGGCGTGATTTTATTCCCCAGCCCCCCGCAGTGCATGACCTCAACCCCAGCCTCGCCCATAAAAAAAGGATAACACCTGCAAATCATCGGGCGATATTCGTAGATGGTGCACTCGTTTTTTCTGTAAAATATGCATTCATTCTTATCGCTGCGCAAAAGTATCCAGCCGATTGCCATTATTTTTTCCCCGTCTGATAAACACGAATATATATCAGGCTGTGCGATTTCATCCCATTTCATTCCTGTCCCTTTGATTATGCGCCTTATGTCATCTGGAAAAATAGAAATCGCATTGGATGGGCGCGAAATTTTTGGGGTTATCCTGATGTTGAAATTCTCCCTGCAGCACCAGCCGCAGCGCATGCAGGAAAATCCGGAATTCAGAATATCTGCACTGTACACTTCCGAATGTGTATAGGTAAGGCGCTCTATCCTGCGTCCGAGAGAGGCAGCGTCCATGAATAAACATCGTGAGAGCCAAGATATAAAGTCTTTTGAGATAAGAGTGACCGTTTCAATTTGTGTTGGTAGATATGATGCATTATATGCAGTCATCATCTTATAAATATGAAACCACAGAGGGCACAGAGGACACAGAGAAAAACAGCATCTCTCTGTGCTCTCGGTGTTCTCTGTGGTTGATTATATATACAACTCCCCAACACGTAATGTAACGGTCACGATAAGATGGTTATATGATTTCGAACGCCAGCCGTAAAGTAAAAGAAGGGAAGCTTGTAAAAGTAGAGCTGGAATACGATAACGCAATCACGAAGCTCAAGATCACCGGGGATTTTTTCCTGCATCCAGAGGACATCCTGGAAAAAATCGAAGAAAGTATGCTCGGCATGAAAAAAGATGATGTTATGGAAACTTTTGCATCTAAAATCCAGAAGATAGTTTCAGCCCATGACGCCCAGATGATAGGCATAAGCGCCGAATCGCTTGCTCTTGTGATTAAGGAGGCGCTTAAATGAAGTGGAGGGTAGTAGAGATGGAAGCATGTGATGCCTATACGAACATGGCTATCGAGGAAGCTGCATGGGAAGGGGTAAGAAACGGGGCATCCCCGCCCACCATAAGGTTTTATTGCTATAAACCGCGCGCCGTTTCCATCGGGTGTTTCCAGAGTATAAGAGACGAGGTCAATCTCGAAGAATGTAAAAATTCAGGCATAGACTGCGTGAGAAGATGGACAGGCGGGGGAGCGGTGTACCACGACCAGGAAATAACATACGGCGTGATTGCGCCTCTTAAAATGTTCCCCAAAAATATAATAGAGTCGTACAGGCTGATATGCGGCTGGCTCGTCAGGGCTCTTGAAAGTCTGGGTATCGAAGCAGAGTTTCGACCCATAAACGATATTCTTGTGGGAAACAAGAAAATCTCTGGCAGCGCCCAGACACGCCGGGGCGGGGTATTATTGCAGCACGGCACGCTGCTGTACGACCTTGATCTCCCGACCATGTTCAGCGTGCTGAACGTGAGCAGGGAGAAGATTTCAGACAAGATGATAAAAAGTGCAGAGGAGAGGGTGACGTGCATTCTGCGGCATTGCGATCTGGATAAGAGTGAGGTTTATCAGGCTCTGGTTTCGGCGTTCACAGAGGGCAAGGACTTTGAGTTTGGGACATGGAGCGAGACTGAAATCGCACGGGCGGAAGAGCTTGCCGGGAAGAAATACAAGAGCGAGGAATGGATGTATCTGAGGTAATGATTATATCTTCTCAAACATCTCTTTGGGCGCGCCGCATACAGGGCAGACCCAGTCCTCGGGCAGATTTTCAAAAGCAGTTCCCGGCTTCGCCCTCGGCGGGTCGCCGGCATCAGGGTCGTATATATAGCCGCAGACAGTACATCGATACTTTATCATTTCCTCACCGCGGGTAAATCCTTCTGTAATGACAAAAAGATTGCTCTTGAAAAAAGCTTATCTGAATAGAAATGAACTATCTTTTATGATAAAACCCGGCTGGCTTAAAACGAGACCTCCGGCTGGGACAAAGTTCCAGACTTTAAATAAAGTCTTACACGAGTATAATTTGAACACGGTCTGCACAGGTTCAAGCTGTCCGAATACGGGAGAGTGCTGGAGCAGAGGAGCTGCTGCGTTAATGATCATGGGAAACATCTGCACCAGAAACTGCAGATTCTGTGCCGTGAAAAAAGGGAAGAAGGGCGAACCTCTTGACCCTTCAGAACCGCAAAGGCTGGCAGAGGCTGTTGGAAAATTGGGCTTGGGATACGTTGCCTTAACCTCTGTTGACAGGGACGACCTTCCCGATGGCGGTGCAGAGCATTTTGCAGAATGCATTAACGCAATAAAATGTCATGATAACACTATAATTGTTGAGGCGTTGATTCCTGATTTTCAGGGGGATGCGGAATGCCTCGGGAAGATAATCAAAGCCAATCCAGATGTGATAGGGCATAATATAGAAGTTGTTAAGGAATTTCAGGCTCTGGCAAGGGATAGAAGAGCGGGGTATGTTTTGTCCATGGAAGTGCTGAAGAAACTAAGGGAGATGTCTTCTTCTCCCCATATAAAATCTTCCCTGATGCTTGGTCTCGGGGAGACCTCGGAAATGGTAATGTGCGCGATGGGTGACCTGAGAAAAGCAGGCGTAGAACTGCTTACGCTGGGTCAATACCTGCGACCCAGCATGAAGCATATTGAAGTTAAAGAGTACGTATCTCCTCGGAAATTTGCTTACTTTAAGAAAAAAGCCGAGGATATGGGGTTTCTTTCGGTTGTCAGCGGTCCTCTTGTCAGAAGTTCGTATATGGCAAATTCAGTAAAGATTAAAAAGGTATAGAATCATATAATCCTGAGGGAGGTATAAAATTGCCAAGACAAAAAATTCTGGATATGAGCGTGGATTGGCTTTCGATTCTTGACCCTGAAGGCAATGTGGACAAGAGTTTGGAGCCAGCTCTGGATAAGGAAACGCTTGAAAAATTTTACAGGACGATGGTGCTCACGCGCATGTTTGATGATAAAGCCCTGAAGCTTCAGCGCCAGGGCAGAATGCTTACCTTTGGATCATGCCTTGGGCACGAAGGTTGCCAGATAGGAAGTGCTTTTGCCATGGCACCCGATGACTGGTTTTTTCCCTACTTCAGGCAGCACGGAGTTCAAATAGCAAGAGGGATTCCTCTGAAGTTTATCTATATTTACTGGATGGGTTCTGAAGATGCCAACATGAACATCCCTCCCAAAAACTTTACCGTTAATATACCTGTGTCAACCCAGATACCCCATGCAGTAGGTGCAGCCTGGGCTGCAAAAATTAAGAAGGAAAATATAGCTGTTGCTGTATATTTAGGGGATGGTGCCACTTCCGAAGGGGATTTTCATGAAGGTATGAATTTCGCTGGAGTATTCAAGACTCCAACAGTCTTCATCTGCGAGAACAACCAGTACGCCATATCCCTGCCGCGCGAGAGGCAGACTGCTTCCAAAACACTGGCTCAGAAGGCTCTGGCATATGGTTTTGATGGGATCCAGGTGGACGGCAACGATGTGCTCGCGGTTTACAGCGCGACAAAGGCTGCACTTGAGAAAGCAAGGTCAGGGGGCGGACCCACATTCATAGAATGCTATACTTACCGCCTGGGTGCGCATACAACATCCGATGATCCCACACGATACAGACAAAATGCTGAGGTAGAGGAATGGAGAAAAAAAGACCCGATAAAGCGCCTGCGCATATATCTTGAGAAAAAAGGCATCTGGAGCCAGAGCTACGAAGACAAACTGATAAAAGAACTCACAGAAGAAGTCGAGAAGGCTGTGGAAGAGGCTGAAGCCTATAAGCCGGGGGTGGAGAACATGTTCAGGTATGTGTATGCGGAAATGCCTCCGCACTTAAAAGAGCAGATGGAAGAACTCCTTGACTTTATAAAAAAGAAGGGATAGACATGGCTAAACTCAACATGGTGCAGGCAATCAACCTTGCCCTGCATGAAGAGATGAAAAGAGACCCTTCAGTTGTGGTTATGGGCGAGGATGTGGGCGTGGACGGCGGGGTGTTCAGGGTAACCGAGGGGCTTCTTGAAAAGTTCGGAAGCGAAAGGGTAATCGATACGCCACTTGCTGAATCTGGCATTGTCGGGACTGCGATAGGCATGGCAGTCTCAGGGCTCAAGCCTGTGGCAGAGATACAGTTCGAGGGATTCAGCTATATGACGATAGATCAACTGGCTGCCCATGCTTCCAGAATCAGGTACCGCTCAAGAGGGGCGTACCACTGCCCCCTTGTCGTAAGGGCGCCTTATGGTGGAGGGGTGAGAGCATTGGAGCACCATTCGGAAGCAGTGGCAACGTTTTTTATCCACATCCCTGGCATGAAGGTGGTGATACCATCATCTCCATACGATGCAAAAGGTTTACTTATATCCTCGATCAGGGATCCCGACCCTGTTTTCTTTTTCGAGCCAAAAAGGCTTTACCGTGCCTTCAAGGAAGAAGTACCCGAAGGGGATTATACAGTGCCCCTCGGCGAAGGCAAAAAGCTCACCGAAGGAGATGAGCTGACCCTGATATGCTGGGGCGGTATGGTCAGGGTATGCCAGGAAGCCCTGGAAAAGGTCAAGGATACAAGCGTTGAGTTAATAGATTTACGCACGCTCTCGCCTCTGGATGATAAGCTCATAATAGATTCTGTCAAGAAGACAGGAAGAGCGGTAATAGTCCACGAGGAGCCAAGGACTCTGGGTCTGGGGGCTGAGATAATTGCAAGGATTAACGAGAAAGCATTCCTTTCTCTTGAAGCACCGGTTAGGCGGGTTACAGGATACGATGTCCCGGTACCGCTGCCCAAGCTTGAGGATTACTACCTGCCCGATGCCGAAAAGGTAGCCAATGCCATAAAAGAGGTGGCGGCTTTCTGAGGTGAGATTATGGTGGATGTAAAGTTTCCAGATGTAGGCGAGGGTGTAACCGAAGGCACGCTTGTTAAGTGGCTTGTAAAAGTCGGAGAGGAAATAAAGGCTGACCAGGCTGTGGCTGAGATCGAGACTGACAAGGCGATTGTTGAAATACCATCACCGAAAGCCGGGAAGATATCGAAACTCTATGGAAAAGAGGGAGATAATATAAAAGTTGGAAGTATCCTTGCCTCGCTTGCCCTGCCAGGTGAAGAGGTAAAAATTCCTGAGGCAAAGCCCGCAGCTAAACCTGAGTCAAAGCCTGCGGAATTAAAACCTGAAGTGAAGCCGCCTGAGATGCCGGAGCGGGTTTTAGCTTCTCCCTCAACAAGGCGCCTGGCAAGGGAACTGGGCGTGGATATATCCGGAGTTGCAGGGACAGGACCAGGCGGCAGGATTACCGATGAGGATGTTAAAAAATTTAAAGAAGCGCCAAAACCGACTGAAGCTGTGGCTGAAGCCGCGCCGGAAATAAAAGCCCTGGAAGAGAGAATTGCAGTAAAAGGCATACGCAAGACCATAGCGGACAGGATGGTTAAATCTTTATTCACAGCGCCGCACGTGGTTTCAATGGACGAGGCGGATGTCACGGAGCTTGTGAAACTCAGGGAAAAGGAGAAAAAGACAGCAGAAGAGAAAGGCATAAAGCTCACTTACCTTGCATTTATCGTCAAAGCGGTGACGGTAGCGTTGAAGCAGCACCCGTACCTCAACGCATCCCTTGATTCCGAGAAAAATGAAATAATATTAAAACGCTATTATAACATCGGGATAGCGGTTGACACTCCGGACGGTTTGATGGTTCCTGTCATAAAGAACGCAGACGAGAAGAGCATAATGGAACTTGCGCAGGAGACTGAAAGGCTCTCTCAGGAGGCGCGAAGCCGGAAAATTAAGCTTCCCGAGCTAAAGGGCAATACCTTCACCATAACGAATATAGGAAGTATAGGCGGGATTTTTTCAACGCCCATAATCAATCCTCCGGACGTTGCAATTCTCGGCGTGCACAGGATACGAGAGATGCCAGTCGTGATTGATGGAGAAATCAAGATACGAAAGATACTGCCTCTTGTGCTGTCGTTTGACCACAGGGTACTGGACGGGGCGCAGGCTGCAAGGTTTATGAATACCCTTATAGAGCACCTGAAAGACCCGGATTTGCTGCTGGTGGATGTGATGTAATGGTAATGGGAGATATTATTACAGGCTGCGATGTCCTGGTTGTCGGCGGCGGTCCGGGTGGATACACGGCGGCTATACGGGCTTCGCAGCTCGGCAAGGACGTGATACTTGTGGAGAAGTACGACCTCGGCGGCGTTTGCGTTTACAGCGGTTGCATTCCTTCAAAGGCTTTAATCCATGCCGCTAACCTTATCTACGAAATAAAAAATCCGGGGAATATGGGGATAAAGGGTTCGGTTGAATTCGATTTTAAAAAGCTCCAGATGTGGAAATTCGAGGTTGTAAAAAAACTCAGGGACGGAATAGGCTTTCTCTGCAAGAAATACGGCGTGCAAGTGATAAAGGGCGAGGCTTATCTTGAGTCCTCTGATAAGGCAAGGGTTACTTTACCTGATGGTGAAACTTCTACCATCAAGTTTGGGAATGCAATAATAGCAACAGGCTCGCGACCTGCGGATATCCCGGGATTTCCCTATGATAGCAGGTTTGTTATCAACTCCAATGAGGCTCTGAGCCTTATGAAAGTGCCCGATGACATGATAATCATCGGCGCCGGATACATCAGTATAGAACTCGGGACGATGTATGCCAAGCTTGGTACACGGGTGAAAATAATCCAGCGCTCGCCCCGGATACTGACCAAATTCGATCCGGAATTGGTCGAAGTGGTGAGCCAGAAAATGAAGAAACTGGGAATGGAGGTATATTACAATTCCAAACCTGAAGGAATGCGTATGGAAAACAAGGGGGTAATAGTAACCATCAGCGATAAAGAGGGCAAAAAAACCGAACTCAAAGCTGATAAAATAATGGTGGCTGTGGGCGTGAAACCCAACAGCGTGAATCTGGGATTGGAAAATACAAAGGCGGAGCTTGATAAAAAGGGCTTTATAAAAGTCGATGAGAAGCGAAGAACAACAGACCCGAGGATATACGCAGTCGGGGACGTGGCAGGTGCTCCATTCCTGGCGCATAAAGCTTTCAGGGAAGGCAAAGTGGCTGCCGAGGTAATAGCAGGTCTGCCAAGTGCCTTTGATAACAGGGCAATACCCGAAACTGTCTTTTCCGAGCCAGAGATAGCTACCGTTGGTCTGGACGAAGAAAGTGCAAGGAAGAAGGGCTTTGAAATAATTACAGGCAGGTTCCCCTTCCGAGCCTCAGGAAGTGCGCTTACGCTTACCGGGGATGGGACTGAAGGGTTCGTGAAGGTGGTGGCGGATAAGAAGAGCGGCGAAATTCTGGGCATCCACATCGTGGGAGCAAATGCCTCCATGCTGATAAGCGAAGCCTCACTTGCCATAGAAAATGCCGCTTTCCTTGAGGACTTGGCCGGGACGATTCATCCCCACCCCACGCTTCCCGAAGCTCTTGCAGAGGCGGCTGAAGCAGCGCTGGGGAAGGTGATTCATATATAATATCCGAGTCATGTGAATTGATGCCAAGTGACAAACTATAAAAACCATCGAAGCCATACTTAGTTACGGGGTGTTACAATATGGCATACGAACCAAAAAACTTCGATAGCCTGCTGGGCACGAAAGGGTTGAGCGACCAGTTGCTGAAAAACCATTTCACGCTATACCAGGGCTACGTGACGAACACAAATAAATTAACTGATGCACTGAATGCGATGCTAAAAGACGGGAAGACAGGAACGCCGGAATATGCAGAACTGAAGCGGCGGTTTGGCTGGGAATTCAACGGGATGCGGCTGCATGAGTACTATTTCGGCAATATAGTGAAGGGCGGCGAACCAATCGATAAAAGTACAAACCTGTACAAGAAGATAGCTTCGGATTTCGGGTCATACGAGAACTGGGAAAAGGATTTCAAGGCAACCGGAGCCATGCGCGGCATAGGATGGGTTATGTTATATTACGACCATTGGGCTGACCGGCTCTTTAATGCCTGGATAAATGAACACGATGGGGGACATCTGTGCGGTGCAACTCCTCTTCTAGTCATGGATGTGTTTGAACATGCATATATGGTTGACTACGGAATTAAGAAAGCCGATTATATCGAGGCATTCTTCAAGGCGATTGACTGGACAATGGAAGATTGGGTAGATAAGATGTTCGAATGATGTTGAAAATGGCAATACCAAAACTACCGGAAGGTCCCTTTTGCCAGAGCTGCGGCATGCCCATGAACAAGCCAGAGGATTTTGGAATAAATACGAATGGAAGTATGAGTAAAGAATACTGTAAATTCTGCTTCCAGAATGGGAAGTTCACAGACCCCGATATTACCATGCAGCAAATGATTGAAAAAGTAGCTGGCTTCATGGTAACGTTGGAGGAAATGCCGGAGAAGGAAGCAAAAAATTTGGCAAAAACCACCATTTCAAAACTTAAAAGGTGGCAGAGTAAATCAGGATAGCGAGATATGGTATCCTGAACCCTATTCAATGAGTTGCATATCCTCGCCGCAGCAGACCAGCGCTCCTCCGCCTGCTTTTGTCACAACGACCTCGTTGCCGCATATATTGCATCTGTATTTCTCGCCTACTTTTTCAACGCCCATAATTTAACCTCCTTATAATTCACTATAATTGGCAGGTTATATAATCTTTTAGTTATACGATTGGACAGCAAAAAATGAACATCATTATAAGTTTCATACTTTATTTCCTTGTTTTTGCAGGGCTCCATAGCCTCCTTGCCGCAGATTATATCAAAGATAAGGGCGAGAAGCTGCTTGGAAAGGGATACCGCTTTTACAGGATAATGTATACGATTATCAGCTTTCTCACATTTGCGCCTGCATTCTTTATATGGGTAAGTTTTACAGGTTCTACTCCTCTTGTTTATAGCCTTCCTGAAAGTCTTTATCCTGTCATTATCCTGATTCGCCTGGGCGCGCTCGGAATGTTTGTCTATGCTTCTTACCAGACGGATGTCCTTGAATTCATGGGCATACGGCAGAAAGCAAAAAATATACTGATAACAGGCGGCGCCTACGGGATAGTCCGCCATCCGCTTTATACAGGCGGCATACTCCTGTTATTCACCAAAATGGAAATGAGCCAGCTTGACATAATAGCAGTTTTGCTTGTTTCTATATACCTCATAATAGGAGCATTTATCGAAGAGAGAAGGTTGCTCTCTGTTTTCGGTGAAGAGTACAGGAAATATCAGCAGCAGGTGTCCATGTTAATTCCTGTGAAACGGGTTATGCGAATGAAATCGAAATGTTGACTGTGTGCACCCATTTTCGCTAAGAAAATCAAAGGAAGATCAAGCAGGATATAGAGACAGGAATTTCCGCATCTCAGGGAATGGTGTGAAGGTCATCTCTGGGCTCCCGGCTGCTATCATGGCCCGGTCGGGCAGGGCTGGGAAGTGGTTGAGAAATACATTTCCACGCAGAATTGCGCTGCTGGTGAGGAAGGTTTATAGGCAAAAAACGATAACAAGCCCGTGTATCATCATTAAGTACGGGGTATGGTGACTGATACGGATTAAATTGAAAACGCCTCATAATGATAATAATTAATTCATTAATATAATCATGGGAAATATTAAATACTACAATATTACTATCTTAAATAAGATGTTTAATTATCGTGAGAGCGGGCTTCTTGAAAGGCTTGATGCGTATGCAATACCCATAAGAACTATTCACAAGCGAACCGGAAAAGCCCGCAACAACTTTGTCATCCTCTATGAGCATAAGATGCACTTTCCGGAATTGAAATTATCCTTTCTCAGCGCAAACGACCTATTTCTTACAAGGGATATAACTTCATTAAGCCTGCTTTCGATGCATTTCATAATCGACTACGTTTCTTTGCCCGGTAAGAATACGATTTCCTGCCTGAGCACGCCTATTGAAAAATGGACCAAAAAAATGATATTTGCGGATGAAGAAACCCTGAAATATCTCATTCATTCGCCTGCCTTTCCCCTTAATTACAAAAAGCGTTTTTCGGAGATAATCGAAGATATCAAGAAAGAGATTGATTCGCTCAAATACGAATCTTCTCCATCCTCTCCGGAAACGCAGGAGCTTGTAGACTATTATTTGAGCATTATAAAAACGCCACCAAAAATGGCTGCGGTTTCGAGGCGTTCTGTACAGTGATTGAAGACTATAAGTGTTCTTATGCTCTCAAAAAGCGATAAGAATCCAGAACAACCTCCCAAAACCTGAAACCTCAGTGCGCATATCCCAAAAGTAAATGAAGTGGTCGTGCCCAAATAAGAAAGAGGAAAAAATTTGGAAAATAAACCAGGAAAAGTCAAATTACATTGGTTTTGGGGATTTTTAGGATTCTTAGGATTCTTAGGATACAGCTTAAAAGAACCGCTGTATTATGTGTTTTTTGTGTTCTTTTTGTTCTTTATAGAACCCGTTATTCCAAAACGTAAATAAAATGGGCTTAGCGATGCTCTTGCGAATTCAATAAAGTCCCAGCGCTGCAAAAAAATGAATCCTGCAGTACTCTAAGAATACAAAACATCGAGCATCCACGCCGATGCCTTTCGGATTTCAATCCGGGGTCGGTGGCGATAGGCATTTTCATGCCCGTAAAGCCGCTCCCTTCTGCTCCATTTCATCCAATCTGGAAGCATCTCATGGAAATTGAACCGTAATGAAATCCTTCATAAGTGAATTTCAGCGGTTCATTTTTTACCTGCAAAGCCATCGCATATATCATCGGAAGGTAATGGTCAAGCGTCGGAACTGATAATGCCGCCCCCTTCATTTCCTGAAAGTTGATTAACTCCTTATGATTGTTATTGAGCAGATTATATTTTACTTCCTCATCGAATTCCACAGCCCAGTCATAGGGCTTCGCATCTATATTTCCAAAATCAATTAACCCAAGGTTATGTACAATATTACCGCTACCTATGATTAAAACCCCTCTTTCCCTTAATCCTGCAAGCTCGGATGCCAGCTCGTAATGGTACCTTATCGGTTTCGGGTGCCATTCATTAAAAGAATAATCGAGGCTCATTTCAAATACCGGAATATCCGCCTCAGGATACATGTGCCTTAAAACAGCCCACGAAGCATGGTCAAGTCCCCAGTCGGTGCTGCATTTTACCTGCGCTTTTTGTATTGATTCTTTTACGAATCCGGCGTAACCGGGTGAACCAGGACTCGGGTATTCCATTTCATATAACTCATCCGGAAATCCATAGAAATCATAAATAGTCCTGGGTTTTTCCATACATGAAACGGATGTCCCCTCTGTCAACCAGTGCGCCGAGATTACCATTATTGCCTTCGGCCTGGGTAAGTTTTTCCCAAGTTTTGAAAGGCTTCTGGTGAAGTTGTTTTTTAAAATGAGATTAAGAGGCGAACCATGCCCTATGAATAATACAGGCATTTTCTCTTCATGCGGGTTTTCTTTGGTGTTTCCGGTCATTATATCCTCATTCACACGTTCATAATACCCGCATCAACACTATCAAATATGTCGTTCAAAGTTCCTCCAGTGCCCTTTCCCTCAATTTGTCTTTTTTGCGGGCTTCGCGCAGCACGTCTCCTGCCTTTTTGTCAAATAGTTCTTTAAGACTTCCCATTTCAGCTTCAAGTTTAGGAGTGGGCAAGATTAGCAACCCTTTATCTGTATCATGTTAAGTGCTCTTTTTCCAAGTTATATCTTCGCCTCATTTCATCAGTAATTATTGCCTTCATTTCGATGTATATCACCGATTCTTTGTTTTACTTTCATTAATAGAATACTATTCAGGCATCACTTAACAATTTTGGTAATCGGGAAGGAATTCTATTTAACCGAAGAAAGGATGGTGTTGCTTAAGCCAAAAACCACTCCCCCTAATGTTTTCCAAATTTTCAAAGTGTTTATATAGGATAGAATAATAGAGAACAAAAAATTCCACTAAAAGAGGTAATTCGTAATGGGCAAAAGAAAGAAAATGGTCGAACGTGTGACTGCGCTGATGGATAAACCTGAGTTTATCCGAAACATCGGTACGGTTGCACATATAGACCACGGTAAAACAACATTCTCCGATAATCTACTCGCCGGCGCAGGCATGATTTCAAAAGAGCTGGCAGGCGAGCAGTTATTCATGGACTTTGACGAGGAAGAACAAAAACGCGGAATAACCATCGATGCAGCCACGGTTTCGATGGTGCACGAGTTTGAGGGCAAGGAATATCTCATCAACCTTATCGACACGCCAGGACACGTTGACTTCGGCGGCGACGTTACGCGCGCCATGAGGGCTGTGGACGGCGCCGTGGTACTGGTGGACGCAGTGGAAGGAGCGATGCCTCAGACCGAGACGGTACTGCGCCAGGCGCTGCGTGAGAACGTAAAACCCATACTTTTTATTAACAAGGTTGACAGGCTTATCAACGAGTTAAAGCTCACGCCCCAGGATATGCAGATGCGCCTGGGGGCAGTGATTGATAAAATCAATAAATTGATAAAAGGTATGAAACCTGATAGTTACGACGAGTTACGACTTGACGCCGCTACCGGGAAAGTGGCATTTGGTTCAGCACTCAACAACTGGGCAATCAGCGTTCCTTTCATGAAAAAGACAGGCATCGGTTTTAAGGAAGTAATCGAATACTGCCAGGCTGATAACCAGAAGGAACTTGCAGAAAAAGCACCTCTCAGTGCCGTGATGAACGATATGATTATACGATTCCTGCCCAATCCGATTCAGGCACAGAAAGAGAGAATCAAGGTTATCTGGCACGGCGATAAGGAAAGTGAAATCGGAAAATCCATGATAAACGTAGATCCAAATGGCAAAGTAGCCCTCATGGTAACGGACATCACCACAGACCCGCATGCGGGCGAGGTAGCCAGTGGAAGACTTTTCTCAGGAACAATCGAGCGCGGCAAAGAACTTTACATCTCAGGAATGCCAAACCCGAACAGGGTACAGTCGGTAGGGCTTTTCATGGGTCCTGAGCGTATCGAGGTCGAAAAGGTCACTGCAGGCAACATTATTGCATTAACAGGTCTTTCCGATGCTATCGTAGGCTCGACAGCGTCCACTGAAAAGAGTATGACGCCTTTTGAGAGCATAAGGCATGTCAGCGAACCGGTTATGACAGTAGCTGTGGAAGCAAAACACATGAAAGACCTCCCCAAACTCGTTGAAGTATTAAGGCAGGTCGCAAAGGAAGACCCCACGCTTAAAGTAATGATCAACCAGGAGACTGGAGAGCATCTGCTGGCTGGAATGGGTGAACTGCATCTTGAGATCGTGGCTCACCGCATCCAGCGCGACAAGCACGTTGAGATCACCACCTCAAAACCCATTGTGGTTTACAGGGAAACTGTCCAGGGCCACGCCGGACCTGTGGAAGGTAAGTCTCCCAACCGCCATAATAAGTTCTACATGGAAGTTGAACCGTTGTCGCCTGCTGTAATAGAACTAATAAAAAATAATGAAATATCAATGAGGCAGCAGGAAGTGGAACGCAGGGATATCATGTTGAAAGCTGGCATGACCAAGGATGAAGCCAAGGGAATAACCCATATCTACGAGACCAATATCTTCATCGACATGACCAAAGGCATCCAGTACCTGCATGAAACTATGGAACTCGTTCTCGAAGGCTTTGAGGAAGTCATGAAGGCAGGACCGATGTCCAGAGAGCCGGTCATGGGAGTTAAGGTAAAATTGATGGATGCCAAACTTCATGAAGATGCCGTGCACAGAGGACCTGCTCAGGTGATACCTGCATCAAGACAGGCTATCCAGGCTGCAATGCTCATGGCGGGTGCGACGCTGCTTGAACCATTCCAGAAAGTGTTTATTCACGTGCCCCAGGACCAGATGGGGGGTGCGATGCGCGAGATTCAGGGAAGGCGCGGCGCTATACTCGATATGAAATCAGAAGGCGACACCACGATTATCGAAGCCAAGGCGCCTGTTGCGCAATTGTTCGGGTTTTCAGGAGATATACGCTCCGCAACCGAAGGCAGAGCCCTGTGGAGCACGGAATTTGCGGGATTCGAACCCGTGCCTGGGAACATGCTCAATGAAGTCGTGATGAGCATCAGGCAGAGGAGAGGACTTAAACTTGAAATGCCAAAACCGAGCGATTTCATAAGTCCCTAACGCAAGGTTTAAAAACCAAAACAACAATACGGTCACAAAACATTGTAACAAATTAAAGGAGAAATATTATGGCAGAGAAACCACATTTAAATTTAGCAGTCATCGGGCATATCGACCACGGGAAATCAACCCTCGTCGGACGATTATTGTTTGAGACTGGTGCTGTACCACCGCACATTATCGAAAAGTATAAGGAAGAGGCAAAGGCGAAAGGCAAGGAATCCTTCGTTTTCGCATGGGTCATGGACTCCCTCAAGGAAGAGAGGGACAGGGGTATCACCATAGACGTCGCTCACCAGCGATTCGATACTGCAAAATACTATTTCACGATCGTGGATTGCCCGGGTCACAGGGACTTTGTCAAGAACATGATCACAGGCGCATCTCAGGCCGATGCAGCCATACTTGTCTGCGCAGCCAAAGAGGGTGTTCAGTCCCAGACCAAAGAACACGTTTTCCTTGCAAGAACGCTTGGTATTCAACAGCTGATCATAGCCCTCAACAAGATGGATGAAGTAAACTTTGACAAGGCAAGATACGATGCGGTAAAAGCCGAACTAGGCACATTGCTCAAGATGGTTGGTTATAAGCCGGACGAAATGAATTTCATCCCAACATCTGCTTTCAAGGGAGATAATCTCGCCAAGCTGAGTGAGAATACCAAATGGTACACAGGCCCGACATTGCTGGCAGCTCTAGATATGTTGAAAGAGCCTGAAAAGCCAACAAGCCTGCCGCTGCGCATTCCTGTGCAGGACTCATATACCATCTCTGGTATTGGCACGGTGCCGGTAGGGCGTGTTGAAACCGGAAAGATGAAACCCGGAGACAAGGTAATATTCATGCCCGCCAAGGCAGTGGGCGAAGTCAAATCCATTGAAATGCATCACCAGGAGATCAAAGAAGCGATTCCAGGCGATAATATTGGATGGAACGTAAGAGGTGTTGAGAAAAAGGATATAAGAAGAGGCGATGTCTGCGGGCATCCCGATAAACCGCCTATGGTGGCAGAAGAATTTACCGCCCAGATCGTTGTGCTGCAGCACCCATCAGCAATCGCGGCAGGCTATACGCCTGTAATACACTGCCATACCGCGCAGGTTGCAGGCACGATCACAGCCATACTGAAGAAGCTTGACCCCAAGACCGGTCAGGTGGCGCAGGAAAACCCTGATTTCATCAAGGCTGGCGACGCAGCGATTGTCATCATAAAACCCACCAAGCCGCTGTGCATTGAAAAAGTTAAAGATATCCCTCAGCTCGGACGCTTTGCGGTTCGGGATATGGGAATGACCATTGCGGCAGGCATGGTGCAGGATATTAAACCGCGCCTGTAATTCTCTATTTTCTATTTTTAAAACGGAGTTTAAAATGGTTCAAAAGGCAAGAATACGTTTATCAGGGACAAGTCCTGTTACACTTGATGGGATTTGTTCCCAGGTAAAAGACATAGCAGTAAAAACCGGAGTTAGCATCTCGGGTCCTGTGCCTCTGCCCACAAAAAAATTAATGGTGCCGTGCAGGAAAAGCCCTGACGGCGAGGGAAGCGCCACATGGGACCACTGGGAGATGCGTGTGCATAAGAGGCTCATTGACCTTGATGCGGATGAGCGGGCGCTGCGCCAGTTGATGCGCATACAGGTGCCCAAGGATATAAGCATCGAGATTGTTCTGACCACTTAAATCCGGTGAACAATTTTTATATTTTTACCTGCCTGGATGAAATGCAATTTTCTTTGATCATACTTTCATAAGCATAATAATGAGAAGTCTTATTTAGATTGAAAACCAAGTCTAACCTGTGAAAAGCGATTCTGCCCAGATGACCATAGACTACATCGCAGGCATAGGGATATTTCTCCTTTCTGTTGTTTTTGTATTCCAGTTTGTATCGGGTTTATTCATACCCTTCCAGTCAGGCTCGGATAAAGCTGCACTGGCTGCGGACAGGGCAGCCACGTTGCTGGTGGAGCAAATGCTCCATGCGGATACATCAGGGGCGCTGAATGTTATAGACCAGAGCAAACTGTATAATTTCAATAATACACAGTTGAATTATTCCAACAAAACTTCGAGTTTTGTGCCCTGTGCGGGCAAATCCATGGGCTCGGCAAACTATAATAATGCGCTTTGTTCACTCGGGCTATTTATCAAACAAACATTTTTTGACATGAATGTAACGGTTGCTTACCTAAACGGAACTGTGATGAATCAAAGCTTTACCTATCCAAATGGTACTGTAAGCGATATGGGTCTCCCATTAGTTTGTGGTGCGCCTGTCCCCGAGAATACAGATATAGCGCAGACCAAACGTCTGGTATTGATTATAAATTCTTCTTCAGGCTATAATCAAACAGCCATTCTTTCTGTGAGGGTATGGTAATGCTGGACGAAAAAGCCCAGATGCATACGCTTGAGGGCGTGGCGGCAGCCACAATCATGCTTCTTGTTATAGTATATGCCATTGATGCAACTTCGATGACGCCGCTGACCTCCTCAACCGCAAATGTGCATGCAGAGACCGAGCTTCAGGCGCTTGGGCAGGATATTTTAAGCGCGCTGGATTATTCCGAGCCTGGATACAATTCAAAACTCAAATATGATGTGCTGAACTGGAGCGGCAGCGAATATATATGGAACGGAACACAGTACCTTCAACTGAGCTATGGTCAAATCGATCAGTCGAATAATCTAACAAACAATCTGACAGCAATCCTGAACGCCACTCTAATCGGGCAGGGGATTGCCCATAACGTGGAGCTGATTTTTCTCGATAACAGTACTTTTTTACCTACAAGCCAGACAATGATATACAACGGTGACCCTTCAGACAATGCCGTTATAGTTTCTAGGAAGATCGTATTGTATAGCAGCGACAACCCTAATCCAAACAACAATCCGAATTACCCGATTGAGGATATCGACCCTTCTACCAATCTGTATAATATTGTCGATGTTAAGCTTACTTTATGGAGAATGTGATGGGACTAATAGATAACCGGGACGCTCAATTTATGCTGCTGGCAGGCTTTATTATCGCTCTCGGTCTTGTGATTACCACGATTTTGTTTAACAACATCATATTCCAGGGAAATATGGCTGGCGAAGCAGGAAGCGATCCTGTAAAATATGAAATCGTGAACATGATGCAAATTACAGCAGATGAAATGAAAAGCGCATACAGTAGCGCAAATGGGACAACCATAACCCAGAAGATTGCCAATTTTAGCAGACAAATGCAAGATTTCAATGGGAATTTATCAGAGATTTATGCGCTGCACGGGGGTGGTGTGAACGGGAGCTGGGATATCGGCAACTGGAATAATAATCTTTATGCTTATTTCACAAAAAACGGGATGGCAGGCGGCGCACCTAATTGGACTGTGATTGAAAGTGTTAATAATGCAACGATATTCGTCAATATAACTGCAATAACAACTCCCTTTAATATAAGTATTAAAAACGCAACAAAAACTTGGCAAATAAACTTCACTTCCCTTGGAAATCGCACTGTTAATAACGCTCAAATCAAGGCAAATATAACATCAGCGTATAATATCTCTTTCGTAAACGGTGCCAATGTTACTGGGAATTACAGCATAACAGGCAACACCACCTACGGCAGTAACTTCATCCGCGCCCGCGATTACATCCTGAATGCCACAGTAGCGTTTTCAACCAGCAGGGTGCGCGCAAATCTCACGATTCCCGTTTCGGTCCCGTGGTGATTATATGAGACCTGAAAACCTGATAAAAAATGAGGATGCGGTATCCATCTCATTGGGTTTCATACTGATGTTCTCCATTTCCGTGGTGGTTTTCTGTTCTCTTGTCCTCTCTTTTTATACACTTTCGCAGAATTCCGAAAAAGCAGCCATGCAGAGTAGCTTTGAAATCCTGGGAAGCGAGCTTGCCGTCAGGATAACCACAATGGACACGCTGGTGAACATAAGCAATTCCTACGGCGGCACTGTGAACAGTCTTGAATACGATTTCTCGATTCCTGCATCCATAGCGGATGAGGGCTATTCAGTCAATATAACCAACACCAAACAGATAATACTTACGACTGATAACGGCGCTCAAACATGGATTCCTTTCAACACTTCATCCAGCATTAATCAGACTCCAATATACAGCAGCGCTCAGAATTATAAATTTATTTACAGCAGAACCGATAATACGATTAAAATCGGAGGACAATGAAAATAATAAAACTTCTTTACTCTGAAGATGCAGTCTCCGAAGTAGTGGACTTTGTCACAATCCTTGGAATCCTTGTGTTTTTCATAGGAATTATAGGGGTTGCAGGCTATCCTATGGTGAAGAATGCACAGGATGCAAATAATATTGAAAATACAAAGCAGAGCTTTATTGTTTTAGCTGCGAACATTAATAAAATAGTGCTCGGGCAGACACCCTCCCAGAGCGTGGAGCTTAAGGTGTATGGGGGAACGCTGAGCGTTAATGGGAGCAGCACGATTAATATAACTGCAATAGATTCGACAGGTAATAATGTAACACTGGTTTACACCACACAGATGCGCAGTATTGAAAGCACCGTAGGAAACACCGTGATTGCTTACGAAGGCACAGGTGTATGGGCGAAGTATCCCGGCGGCAACACCCTCCTTGTCTCTAAGCCGCTTATTACAAACCGCAGCAATGTGCTTGTCATACCTGTTGTTACAATGTTAGGAACCTCATCCATAGGTGGATATGGTATAAGCAGGGTTACGGCAAGCGGTGCGCCTGGGGTTATTTTGTATAGAAACGTCAGTAATATCACGGTAAATATCAGTAGCAGTTACTGGAATGGGTGGAAGACTTATTTCGGCAATGTAATGTTCTGGCAGTATTGCATCTCAAGCGAATCATCTGGAAGTTGCACCGTAAAACTGGCAACAACAAATAATATCGATGTTTATATATTGAATATTCAACTGAACACTGGAATTGTATGAAACTACTAACATACGAAAGAGCAGAGGCAGAGATTGTAGGTCATATGATCATCCTGGGCATAACCGTTCTCGGAGTGAGCATGATAGCCCTCTACGGCGTGCCTTCGATTCTCAGCCTGCAGGACACGGCAAATCTTAAGAATGCTGAGCAGACCTTTACGGTGCTCGACTCCCACGCAAGCAGGGCAGTTCTCGGGGATTCGCCGCTGCAGACAACCAACATCAATCTCGGCGGCGGTGCCCTGACGGTTGAGCCGAACAGCACAAGCCCAAGTTATATCGTGGTGAACGGCGGCATTTTTAGTTTCACAATGCCAATGGGGAAGGTGGAATATCAGCTCGGCGACAGGATAGTAGCGTACGAGGGCGGTGGCGTGTGGTCAAAATATCCTTCCGGCTCTGTGATGATCTCGCGTCCCGAGTTTAATTATAATGGCGTGACGCTTTCGCTTCCTGTATTTGATATCAATGGCGCTGCCTCTGTGGGTGGCAAGGGTACTGCGGTGGTTTCTTTCAAGAAGAACCCGAAGAACGCGGTTGTGGTATTGTTCCCGATAC
>JAPZAS010000034.1 GCA_027460525.1 Candidatus Methanoperedens sp. | reverse complement strand
GTGTACGGTAGCATCATTTTTGCTCCTGTGGCATTGGTAACTTTTGCCCATCCACTGAATGTTGCCGTCATTGTTGTCTTGTCGACCATAAGCATCGTAACATTTCCGTGGAGTTTTATCATGGCGCCATGGTCATTGTATTGCAGGTTTCCTTCTACCTTACAACCTTTCTTGTCACTCATGTTGTTGGCTTCGAAGCCGAAGGTAGACACATTAGGCATAACGGTGCTGTTAATCCTGCCGCCGCCCTCGGTCATATTCATCTTTTCTTTTTTGTCTTTACTATCTGCCAGAGTTGTGGGAATGGCAAACGCCGCCAACACAACTAATGCCAGTAGCAACACAGTTGTTCGTTTTTCAATTCTCATTTATTTTCCTCCAAATTTCAGTATTTACCTTTCGGCAAGGCTCGCCTGAGACTGCCCTGTACAGCGCCCGCTTGGAGTTTGATGCACTTACCGCAACTGCCTTTTCCAGGTAAACCCCTGTGCATCTCGGATTTTTTAAAGCGTGGTTTAAAAAATAAAAGAGGGTTTTGCCCCCTCTCAATTTTACCTTTGTATCCGTATATTCTCACCTTTCAGGATAGCTCCGTTTGAATACGGATATGTAGGCAGAGATATCTTGAATACATCCACATCTTTTCCATGTTCTCCATTATCTTCGACATAGACTTCGAAATAATAAGAACCAGCATCGTTCACCCTGGCAAGTCCGGTTATCACTCCTTTCTTCCTGTCCTTGGTGGTTGCAACTGTGTTTATCTGGATGCTCTTGATTTTCAGCTTCTTTGCCTGGTCCTGGTATTCTACATTGCCCTGCGCTGTGGCTTTGTCGTCAGGATACTGTGCATCGAGCCTGAAGGTAGCTTTCTTACCATTCGCTGGTATGTCTCCTTCTCCGGTTATCTTGCCCTTCTTGAAGTTACCGAAGTCCAATCCTGTAATTATTGAACCACTTGTTATTATTACTGTATAATTGCCCGTGGCTGGCCATGTCTGAACCCAGCAGACCCTCGACTTCTTTTTGTTGTCATTGTTGTGGTCATTATCCTTTACGTTGTGGTCGTTGTTGTGTTCAATATCCTTCTTTTTATGGTCATCTTCAGTATCGTCGTCTTTTAACTTACACTTTGACTTTTCGCTTATGACGTACGTCCCAGCGGTAAGGTTCATGAACCAGTAGCTGCCGTTGGCATCTGTCGTTGTTGTGATGTTCACGCTCTCGCCTGTAATGGTATCCGTCCCGTTAATGGTTATGTTCCATCCTGCTATACCTGTCTCATTAGGATCTTTTATACCGTTGGCATTGAGGTCGTTGAACTTCATGCCTGAGATGCTTCCTACAGGTGGCTGGTCCCTGAAGTTGCCGAAGTCTTCACCCACTACTTGATTGCCGCCACTGATATTTACGGTATATGTTGCTGAGCCGGTCGCAGATACAGCAGGTGCTGTCTGAATCCAGCCTGGTTTCAGAATTTCTCCGACAGTGTAATTACCATCTGAGAGGTTTGTGAAACTGTAGTTGCCATTAGCGTCTGTCACAATGTTTACAGTGTTGTCGGTTTGATTTGTTAGAGTGATCGTCCAGTTCGCAAGTCCTGGTTCTCCTATGTCCTTCGTGCCGTTGGCATTGAGGTCTTCCCAATTCATGCCTGAGATGCTTCCCGTAGTGGCTTTCGGTTTTCCGCATGTCGATAGAATTGATGTCAGCGCATCGCTTGTTCCGGTTCCGTCTACAGCAGTTACGAATAGCGCACCGCCTGAATTCGAGGCATCTGTTGCCATGGATTCTTCCTGACCAGCGTAGTCTCCTTCGTCTGGGACAAAGACATCAAACCATTTGATACCGAGACCCGCCGAGTCTGAACCGAGAGTTGCCATTTGTGTAACATACGCGGGGTCTCCAAGTGGATATCCACCAGACGCAAGTTCTGAGAATCCATTTGATGGAGCGTCTGTTATCAGTACTGCCAGTTTAAGTGCGCCAGACCTCCAAGGTGTGCTGAAGTTTCCGATTTGAGCCCCCATGAATCCCTTTGCATCTGCTCTCGGTGTTGGACCAAGATTGTGCGTAACAGTGTTCTTTGCCTCGTCAGAAGGTTCAGCGAGATCACCTCCGCCTGATGCAAATTCAGAGGAAATCAGGCTTGAGAATGTCGTCTCTCCGCCCAGCGATTTTGGAGTAAGCGGTTCCTTGACTTCAACTGTGTCTCTGAATGTGACGAACCCTATATTTACATCACCACCGGAAGCAGAATCAACCGCGCTGGTTATACTCGGCAATTCGGACACTATATTGCTTATAGCGCCACCCATGGTTCCTGTATCGTCTAGTACAACTGCAAGGTCGATTGGACCGCAAGTCCCTGACGAAGTCGATGCCGCTCCCACTACAGACTTGGCTATAAGCGGGTTATAGACAGTTCCGTCTTGTTTATATACCGCAGCTATCGCCGGAGCGACTGTAGCCGCTACTAAGGCCATTGCCATTAGCAGCACTATTCCTTTTATTCCTTTCATTTTCTTTTACTCCTTTTCAGAATATTTACCTTCCGGCAATGCCTTGGGGGCTGCCCTGTATAGCGCCTCACACGGCGCTTGATGCATTCATCACGCCATCCCTGCAGGCAAAATACCCATGCATCTCGGATTTTATAAGATACGGTTTAAAAGTGCTCAGGCGCTGGTTTTTAGCGTGGATTGAGATTATTTTTAGCACCCGCACCATTGGCATTATCATGGTAGAATTTACTGTATATAAGCCTTTCTAAAATTATAATGAATGTTAATTATAATGCTCATGTGTTTTTAAAATTTTTATAATTTTGTACTTAAAGCAAATCTTAATCCAAGTTGAAAATAATGATTACAGCAAATCTTGCCTATAAACAACCCATTTATGCTGTAAAGATGCTCATAAGTGATGATAATGACAACAGTTGAACTTTATTATTCAGACACATGCCAGAACTGCCATTCGCTCAGGGCACTTTTACTGGAGATTCTCCCTAAAAACATGAAGTTTAAGGAAATAAACATCTCGCATCCGGAGGGACAGCGCCGCGCCTCGGAACTCAATATAATGTCAGTTCCCGCTGTGGCTATCGATGGGGAGGTTGTGTTCGTGGGAAGGGTTTCCAGAGAGGAAATTTTAAAAGAGATAAGTTTGAGAAAATAATTTTTAATTCTGCAATCGCTATCCTTTTCATGGAAAAACTCGGTTAAGGACTGATGATTAAAATATTTGAGGGCACAATAGTAATAGACGACACGGAAAAATTCCTGCAAAGGCTCAAAAGAATAAGCAAAGAAAAAAACATAGCCATACAGGCTCTGGATGCGGATAAATTAGCAGGCGAGGAGCATATAAGGTTCGCAGTTGAAAAAGCGATAAACTCATTCAAAAACGGCAGGAATATTGCAAAAGACCTCGCCAAGGAAATAATGCTCTATGCAGCAGGGACGCGCCAGATAAACAGGGCGATGAGACTTGGAGTGCATAATAGGAGAAATAATATCGCACTTGTGGCAGTCGGTGAGGTTGTGGATTTCGCATTTAATGAGATAACACCAAAGCATGTGCTTCAATATGACAGTTCCAAAAACGATGCATTGATGGACATTTTCAATATCACAAAAGAAGAGCTCCAGGCTGTTGGAGAGGATAAAATCCCGCAGCTTGTTCTGGAAAGGGTCGCGCTTGTGGATGTGATAAAATAGTCCATGACTTTTGCATCGTCTCAGCGTTTATTAAAGAGCACGCCAAGCAGCTTCCCGAAAACTGAAAAAGCTCCAGAAGACCTCTTTTTCGTTATTATGCCGGGCTCATTAATACCATCGTAAGCCTCGTAATGAACAATACTCGAAAGTGGAAGCCTGGGCGGGACAGAAGCCTTTCCGATTTCGTATCCAAATGCGATTAGTGCTATTATTTCAAGCCTCCCGGGAATGTGCAGTATGTTCTTCAGAAACTCATCTTCAAATGCGCCTATCCAGCACGAGCCAATGCCCAGCGAGGTCGCCATCAGGGTCATATTTGTCCCTGATATTGCAGCGTCAAGAGTATAGGTTTGGCTTCCCGCACCCGGATCTGCACATACTACCAAAACAGCGCCAGCCTCTCCCACATGTCTTGATCTGAATATTTTATAGTAACAGCGTCTGGCTACAGCCTCAAGCGTTTCCTTTTCCGTAATAACGATAAAGCGCCAGGGCTGGGCATTAGCACCCGAAGGAGCCCACCTCCCAGCCTCAAGAATCTGCTCCATAGCCTCATGAGGTATCTTCGCGCCGTCAAACCGCCTGACGCTTCGGCGCCTTTTTATCACACCGAGTACGACATCGCTTTCTTTCAATTCAACTTAATCCCCGTAATGCTCGATATATTGCTCTCCTGCATCGCCACTCCTATCGTGCGTTTCGCAGCCTCTATCATGGGTTTTCGCAGCGACACCACAATAAACTGGGCATTAGCTGCAGCTTTCTGGATGCGCCTTGCCACCTTCTCGGCATTCACGCCATCGAGGAACATATCGATTTCATCAAAAGCATAGAAAGGCGCGGGTCTGTACTGCTGTATCGCGAACAGCAGTGATAACGCAGTCAGGCTTTTCTCCCCCCCTGACATTGCCTCAAGACGCTGCAGGGTCTTCTCCGAGGGCTGCGCTTTTATGGTCATTCCGCCAGAGAAGGGAACATCGGGGTTTTCAAGGAAGAGCTCTCCTGTGCCGTCGGATAACTCAGCAAAAACCTGCTTAAACTGCTCATTCACTCCATTGAAAGTATCCATGAATGCTTCTTTTTTCAGTTCCTCATATTTCTTGATTCGAAGCAGTATCTCCTCCCTTTCATGGAAGAGGATATCGCGGCGTGATTTCAAATCCTTCTGCCTGTTCTCCACTTCATTGTACTCATCAATCGCCCTCATGTTGACAGGCTCAAGTTTTTCCATTGCACGCGTAAGCGCAAGGATTCTCTGCGCAATGGATTCGGATGAAGGCACCTCCTCATCACGGTTTATGCCCAATTCTGCGATATCATTATCAAGCTTGATTATCTGCTCTGTCAGGGCGTCTTTTGTAGAATAAAGAGCCAGCAGATTTCTTTCCATATCGTTCATCATTCTCAGTATATCATCAAGCCTTTCCTTGATAGAAGAATGTTCTTTTTGAACCAGAGAGCGCTTGTTCTGAAGCTCAAGCAGTTCAACGCTCAGTTCTTTTTCTCTCGTATTCTTAATGTTAAGCTCGGATTCCAGGGTTTTGATCTTTTCTTTCAAGCCATTTATCTTTTCCCTGTGTTCATTTTTCTTTTTATCAAAAAGAGATATCTGTTCTTTTATCTCATCTATCTTTGCCTGCGCATATCGCCGCTCAAGTGTGACAGCATTGATGCCGGCCTCGATGTCCCGAAGCCTTCCCTCAAGCCTCTGTATTTCATCCTCAATCAGCGATGCTTTGCTGTTAAGCTCTGGCACCTCCGAGCCAGACAACTGCTCCTCGATTTTACTTATCTCTTCCAATAATTTATTTATGACTGCATCCTTTTCCCGCTTTTTATCCTCTACACTATCCATGTCCTTCTTTATAGCTGCGCGCTCTCTCTCTATTTCATCAAGTTCCTTTTTCCTTGTTTCTATAACCTGAGCCAGCCGCGTGCCCCGGCTCATGATCTCGGTCATCTGCATCCCAAGCTTTGTAATCTCGTTATCAAAACCCAGAGATTCAGCCTTCGCCTGCTCCAGATGTTCTTCGAATTTTTCAAGTTTGGCGAGAGAGGATTTACGCCTGCCTTCGTGCTCTGCTATCTCTTCTGCAATTTTTTTAATATTCTCGGCTTCGCCAGAAGCAAATGAGAGTTTCGATCTGATGGTGCCCCCTGTCATGGCACCAGCCTTCTCGATTAATTCCCCTTCCAGCGTCACAAGGCGCCTGCCTCCCATGAGCCGCCTTGCAGTTGCCAGGCTGTCCGAAACAAGCGTATCCTTGAAAACATACCAGAAGGCTGGGTCAAACTTTTTATCGTACTCAACAAGGTTAATCGCGTAGTCGATTACACCTTCTTTTTCCGCTCTGGAAATTTTTTGCATCGACTCCATTTTGTTTAAAGGTAAAAAAGTCACCCTTCCCAGGCGCCTTTCCTTCAGGTAATTTATTGCCCTTGCTGCATCCTCATCATTATCCACAACCACAGCCTGCATCCTTGCACCTGCAGCTATTTCCAGAGCCACAGAGAATTTCTTATCCACCTTCCCGAGTTCCGCAATCGTGCCGTAGATACCGGGAAGTTCCCTGTTTTTCCTTGCGCGAAGCACGG
This sequence comes from Candidatus Methanoperedens sp., assembly GCA_027460525.1. NCBI lineage: Archaea > Methanobacteriati > Methanobacteriota > Methanomicrobia > Methanosarcinales > Candidatus Methanoperedentaceae > Candidatus Methanoperedens > Candidatus Methanoperedens sp. The sequence continues at coordinate 67,398 of JAPZAS010000034.1, read as the reverse complement.
ACTCGACGGGCTCGCTGTAATTGAGCTCAGCCGCTGCTTTTATTCTGGCTTCTGACTTTGCATATTCCTGCTGCAATGTCCTGAGCTGGTTTTCTAAGTCTGATAACACGCTTTTTATCTGTGCCCTGTTTTTCTCAAGGTCAAAGGCATCCTTTGCCAGCTCCTGCTTCTTTGCGTTTATTTCTTCTATCTGTGCTTTCGCCGAAGCGGCATCAAAATCAGCAGACTGTATCTTGGATAAGGAATCCTGCATCTCAAGCTCCCTGTCCCGCGCCTCAGAGGACTTTCGCCTTATCGCATCAAGCAGGCGGTCCTCCTCGCGCATAAATTCATTCTTTTCGTTTTTCAGCGCCTCAAGCTTTTGCTTTGTCTCATCCAGCCTATCCTTTGTGTCGGAAAAACTTGCATCCACTTCCGCAATCCTGCTCTTTAGCACAAGGAGTTGCGTGTTTTTATCACCAATCTCACCCGAAATGGTTTCGCATCTTCTAGTTTCTTCGTTTAATTTTTCATTAAATTGGGCAACTTTTCCCTGGACGTTATCAATCTCAACGAAGGCTTTTCTTTTCTGGGACTCGATGTCGTTGATTTCATTCTCGGCAATCTCAATAGTGCTGATGCAGCGTGAAATTTCACCCCTTATGGATTCTATCTCTTTCTTGAGGGCTATCTGTTCACCCTCCCCTTTCTGGATTATCAGCGAGTTTAAGTCCGAAAGCTTCTCTTCGATTTCACGCAGCTCATATTTTCGCTGTTCAACCTGTTTTGTGAACTCTTCCTTATTCGTCTCTTTATCCTTTAGCTCACCTTCGAGCTTGCGGAGTTCATTCTTTGCATCCTTCTGCCTGGCAAGCAGGATGTATCCTTCGTATTTTCGCTTCTCATCGCGCAGGGACTGGTATTTCAAAGCCTGGTCGCGCTCCTGCTTGAGCTTCGCAAGCTGGTCATCGACCTCGCCGATGATTATATCCACCCGTTCTATGCGCTCCCGCACGATTTCCAGTTCGTTTAACGCCTGTTCTTTTTTATCATCGAACTCAGCTACGCCTGCAATCTCATCGATTATTTTTCGCCTCTCGGTGGTCGTCATTTCGATTATGCTTGTTACGTCCCCCTGCATAACCACATTATAACCTTCAGGAGTTATCTTGGCTTTTGAAAGGTAGTTATGGATGTCTGCTAAGCCTACGGCTTTTTCATTAAAATAGTAATAACTGTAATAGCCTGATTCTGTCTGTCTTACCTTGCGGGTTATCACAACCTCGTCGGAATCAACAGGCATCTCCCGGTCTTTGTTATCAAAACAGATGGTCACCTGGGCGAAATCCCGTGTCCTTGCGCCATCGCCGTTGTAAATAAGGTCGGTGAGTTTCTCTGCCCTGAGAACCCTTGAACTTGAGAGACCGAGTGCGAAAAGAATACCGTCGATTATATTGGATTTTCCACTTCCGTTTGGGCCGGAAATGGTTGTGAAATCATCAAAGAAAGGAATTTTTACTTTTTTACCGAAGGATTTGAAGTTTTGAAGCTCAATCTCTTTGATATGCACTATTTACCTCTTTTCAAGGTCTCTACTATTTCCACCCCTTCCACTACCCTCTCGCTCTTCTTTACAGACGGTTTTTTTAATAGTTCTTTTTGCTTATCATCCGCCACGATTATCTTTTCTTCAGCTTCGATTACAGGCGCCTGTTTTCTCTTCTCTTTTGGCACATAGGTGCCGGCAACTATGTATTCACTCTTAGGTTTTGGTTTCTCGGGAGGCTTTTCTTCCCTGGGCTTTACCTCCTGCTTTATCTTTGGCTCTTCTTTTACCTGTACCGGTTTTTTAATCTGTAGCTCCTGAACTATTGATTTCTGGTCAAGAAGTTCTTTCATGACGCCGTCATAGGCGCTATTGAGTTCTATGAGCCTGTGTTCCAGCCTGTCCATTCGGTTTTCGCTTTCACGTACTGCGCTGCCTTTGGATTTTTGCTGATCAAGAAGGGAATCTCTGAGGGATTTGTTCAATTCAATTATCTCATTGACTTTCTCACTGAATTTCATCCTGATATCATCTAGTGTGGATTCGCGAAGCTTGATCTTATCTGCAAATCGTTTCTCCACTTCCATGATAATAGATTCTCGTAAAGATTCCTGCATCTGTGCAATCTCTTTATCTTTAGCAGCCAGTTTTTGCTCAAGTCTCTCTATTATAATATCCCTTTCAGTGCTCATCTGTATCCCTCGTATCTAATCGGCAAAAATGGTCAAATAGTTTTTGGTTCATGACTTTTTGCATAATACACATATCGTATTAAGTTAAATAATTTATGGGGAGAGCCGCTTTCTGTCTCTCGGGAATAATACGACTTCGCGGATATTATCTATACCCAGCATTGTCATGAGCAGGCGTTCTGCTCCAAGACCCCAGCCCGAATGGGGGGGCATGCCGTACCTGAAGGCTTTGAGGTAAAAATCAAAACCGTCTGCGTTCAATCCCTGCTCAGTAATCCTGCGCCGCAATAATTCGTACGAATGGACGCGCTGTGCTCCCGAGGAGAGTTCCATGCGCGGATGCATCATATCAAAAGCCCGGCAGAGCTCGGGTTTATTCTCATAAGGCATGGCGTAGAAGGGTTTTATCTTCGTAGGCCAGTCCGTGATGAAGTAATGCTCACCTATGGCTTTCCCGATGGAGTGTTCTGATTCCGTGGTAAGGTCTTCTCCCCATTCGATTTGCTCGCCGCTTTCGGAAGCGATTTTAATCGCCTCGTTGTAGGTAATGCGCTTGAATGGCGTTTTTGGAATTACTGGTTCAACGCCAAGTGTTTTGAGATAGTTTGCCCCGTTCTCCGCTACGTTTGAATAAACATATTTTACCAGGTTCTCAAGTATTGCCATTACATCCTCTTGATCAAGGAAACTCGCCTCTATATCGATGGACGTGGCTTCGTTCAGGTGTTTCCGGGTATCGTGTTCCTCTGCCCGAAATATTGGACCTATCTCAAACACGCGGTCAAGTCCTCCCGACATCATAAGCTGCTTGAAGAGCTGCGGGCTCTGGTTAAGAAAGGCTTCGCGCTCAAAATACGTTATGGGGAAAAGAGCTGTTCCCCCTTCGGTTGCAGTAGCGACAACTTTCGGGGTTGTGATTTCAATAAAACCTTGGTTGCTCAGGTACTCGCGTATGCTCCTCAGGACAAGGTGCCTCAGCCTGAAAACAGCCTGAGTTTGCGGACGGCGCATGTCCATGAACCTTGCATCAAGCCTGGTATCAAGGTCTGCATCCACCTTGCCCGTGGTATCCATGGGCAAAGGCGACTCTGCTTTTCCAAGCACCACAACCTCTGACGGGATGAGTTCATAACCGTTGGGAGCTTTTGCTTCTTTCTTGATATTTCCTGTGACTGCTACCACTGATTCGCGTGAGAGGTTGCGAACGGTTTCAAGCAAGCTTTTGTCTATTGTCTTCTTGAAAAGCGTAACCTGCACAAGCCCTTCCCGGTCTCGGACGACGAGAAAAGTAATCCCGCCCAGGTCACGTATCTCATGCGCCCACCCGCAGATGGTTACACTGCTGCCGTTCATTTCGGGTGTTATCTGAGTTGAGTAATGGGTTCGTATCATGAATATCAGCCTCTGTAATGAGCAATAGTGTTATTAATATATTGGAATTATGAGACTTTTCACACTGGCTCTTTGCGCCCTTTGCGATGAGTAGTTCTTAACCGCGAAGAACGCAAAGTACGCAAAGTGCAATGATTTTAAAATAACCACAAATTATATATGGCAGTAATACTTTATAGGTGCAAATAATACTCCCAGTAATAATATGGTGATAAAACAATGTTAGGCGGATTCAGCGAAGAACAGATAAGAAGATACTCACGCCACATCATTTTACCTGAGGTTGGCGGAAAAGGGCAGAAGAAACTACTCGCATCAAAGGTATTGTGCATAGGCGCTGGTGGCCTGGGCGCACCCATAATCGAATACCTCGCAGCTGCAGGTGTGGGAACCCTTGGTATAATAGATGACGACACCGTTGACCTGAGCAACCTCCAGCGCCAGGTCATACACGGCGGGAATGTTGGAAAACCAAAAGCCGAATCCGCAAAGCAGTTTGTGAACAACCTCAATCCTGATATCGAGGTAAAAACATATATCGAGCGGCTGAATGCAGGCAACGTCGTGGATATTTTCAGGGAATACGATATCGTTGCTGACGGCTCTGATAACTTTGCAACCCGATACCTGGTGAACGATGCCTGCGTGCTCACCGACAAACCCCTTTCCCACGGAAGCATATACAGGTTTGAAGGGCAGGTAACTACGATAATACCGCATAAGGGACCGTGCTACAGATGCCTCTTCGAACATGCTCCTCCTCCAGGAATGGTGCCGAGCTGCCAGGAAGCAGGCGTGCTCGGGGTTCTGCCCGGCATAGTAGGAGTAATCCAGGCAACAGAGGTTGTGAAATACCTGCTCGGGATTGGAGAGTTGCTTGTAGGGAGGCTTATTTACTACGATGCACTCAACATGACCTTCGATGAGATTAAAATGCGATGGAACAAACAATGCCCTGTATGCGGCGAAGAACCCAAGATAACCTCAATACAGGAAGAGATATATGGTGAATCATGCAGAGTATGAGCAAGGTAACCCAGCTTGATTTGAGAGGTGAGGTATGCCCCTACACCTTTGTGAAGACAAAGCTCAAACTCGAGGAGCTTGAAAGCGGCGAGGAGTTGAGCGTGACCTTTGACCATGCCCCGGCTGTGGAGAACGTACCGAGAAGCCTGAAGAACGAGGGGCACAAGATACTCGGAATCGAACAGAAGGGCGAGCACCTCTGGAATGTAAGGATACGCAAGGCATGAAACTCGGGATACTCCTGACCACAAACCCTGAGAATGAGAATACCAATACAGTTATTGCCATAAGCTCGGCAGCCCGTGAGGCGGGTCATGAGGTATTTATTTTTTTGATGTACGACGGCGTGTATAACGCACATAAAAAGGAGTTTGCAGAGCTGGTGGATAAAGGCGTTAATATAGCAGTCTGTGCGTTCAATGTCGAGCAGCGAAAGATGGGAAGGGTGGATGGCATATTGTTCGGAAGCCAGTACGACCACGCATGCATAGCAAGCGATGTGGACAGGTTTATTTCTTTCGGGTGAACTATGAAAAAAATAGCAGTGATTGTGAGAAACCTGCCGTTGAATACACGCAGGAATGCCGAGGCACTGAGGATGAGCGTGGGATTGACGCTGGTCGGGGATAAGGTCACGGTCATTTTCATGGAGGACGGCGTTTATACTGCCACGCACATAAAACCTGAAGTGCTTAATTTTGCGCCGCTGGATAAGGAATTCGGAGCGTTTTCAATGCTAAAATGCACCCTCCTGGCTGATAAACCATCCATGGAAAAGAGGGGAATAAGTGAACTTATTGCAAATGTAAAACCGACAGAACGTGAAGAGCTTGTGAATACAATCACAGAATCCGATATTGTGATACCATTTTAATCATGAAGATACTGCATATTATCCGGAACCCGAACGATGCAACCCCGCTTGAGATAGCAAAAGCGCAGAGCAAAGACAACGAAGTGGCAATACTTCTGCTGCATGATGCTGTGTACGCAAAACCTGAATTGCCCGCCTATGCCTGCGCGAAGGATGCAGAAGCGCGAGGGGTTACAGGGCATGAATGTGTGGGATATGACAGGATTGTTGAGATGCTGTTTGAATACGATAAAGTGGTTTCGTGGTAAACATAAAAAGTTTGCTTGGCTGTGAGATAGGTAGTACTTCTCCATCATTTTTTTGGTTTTATACGCAGCCCAATATCACCGCCGCAGGTAAAAGGCTCCATCTCCATCTCTGACCCTTCTTTGAGGTCTAACTTTTCACATATCTCTGACGGTACGGTAATTATCAGGTTTTTACCGGATTTGCGAAGTTTTACTACTTCACCCATATTATCACCTTTTTTGTAGGATATCTTAGTATTGCTTTAATATCGGAATAAGATAAAGGTTTTCAGGGCAAATTATTCATTTTACAGGACGAAGAAGCTCATGCTTATCATTAAATTAAAGTTGGAAGCTATTGTTACCATTGCGAAAACCAGGTAATATCATCACATTTAAAATAAATAAGTATTTTTTGTGATGATATTACTTCCTGTTTATAACTGGATTATGAGATAGTGCTGCAACTCTCGTTATATATTTATAGAGATTCTTATTTATGAACATATCCCATTGAACAAATGCTAGTAGTTTAATCTTGCTGAGCATTTTATGCCCTGCGTCTGCGGCTGTGAGGCCTCGCTGCGCACAGCCTCCGAGTGATAAGTGGTAAAGTTGTAAAGTGGAAAGTAGCTACGGATTCCTCAGAAGGCGAAAGCCAACGTCACCGTAGCGGCCGCCAAGGGCGAGGCCGCCGCGGTGGAGGTCGTCAGGGACGAGACCGCCGCGATGCGCAGAGCGAAGGTAGCTGGCGAGGTCGTACCAGCAACCGCCCCGAAGGACCCGGTCGGAGCCATCTCCTTCCCATGCACTTCCATCAGTAGGTGCGCCGTTGTAGCTATTGTGGTATATATCCTGCACCCATTCCCAGACATTGCCGTGCATGTCGTATAATCCCCATGGATTGGACTTTCTCTGACCGACTTCATGAGTTCTGCTCCCAGAGTTCATAGCGTACCATGCATATTCGCCGAGCTTTGATTCATCATCGCCGAAGGAATATCTTGTAGTTGTGCCTGCACGCCCCGCATATTCCCATTCTGCCTCTGAGGGAAGACGGTACCTGTTCGTGCCCTCTTTCTCGTTTAGCTTTTTGATGAATTCTTGAACATCGTTCCATGATACGCTTTCAACAGGCAGGTTGTCACCTTTGAAATTAGAGGGATCATTTCCCATAACTTCGCGCCATTGCTTCTGAGTAACCTCATATTTGCCCATGTAGAAAGCCTTTGATATTTTTACATGATGGACAGGACCTTCATTACCATCTCTGTCTTTTTCACTTTCTGGAGAGCCCATATCAAATTCGCCTGCTGGTATAAGCACGAATTCCATGCCGATGGAGTTGGTGAAAGTACTCTGATATAGGGCTGGCGTAGATGCGAGTGCTGGAGAAACTGTATGAGTAACCTTGGAAGTCTGAGTTACACTTGCAGTTGCTTTAGGTGCTGGTGTGGATTTCGTGGTTCCAAGCGCTTTGGTTGCACCCGGCGCAAGCCAAAGGTATCCCAGCAACAATACAATCAGCAGCACCAGCGCCACAACAAAGAAGCCTTTCCACCATGTTCCTTCATTAGGCTTAGAATTAGATATATTACTGGATAGTGGCTTGGTAATAAGCTCTATTTTGACTTTAGTCTCCTCTTCATCTAGTTTGACTGTAATATACTCGGTATAGGTTTTCCCCCAGTCTGTTCCAACTGCTTCGAGTTCAACTTTTAATGGAAGTTCATCTGATACAGATGTTGAATACCAGCGAACGACTTTCATCCACGACTTTGGAGTGCTGAACCAAATCTTTGAATAAGGGCCACCGATATTCTGAATAGTAAACGAGGCCACCTTGATATTACCAGGACCTACATTATCAAATCGGATATGCTCAGGGGTAACGACCGGTTTGGGAAACGCGGAAGATTTTGGCGGATTGGTGCTTGTACTGTTATTATGTCTCTCAAACCATTCCTTATCATACTCTCGGCGCTTTTGGGGGTCACTGAGCCATTCGTAAGCAATATTGACCTTTTTCAGGTCTTCCACATTTTGATCCAGGACCCATTTCGGCTTGCCTTTATTTAAATCGGGGGATAGTGTGAAGCTTTTGTAATTATGAGATTTCTTTATATCTTCATCACTCACCGTCGGGTCGTCTATTCCAAGTATTTGATAATAGTCTTCCCATTTTCGTAACCAAGGTGGAACGGGCATACTTTTGTGGTCTGCCTTTTGTTGTTATCTTTTATTCAACGTGTTCATTTTATTTGCCAGGCAGCATAAGTGCTGCAGAGGATATACCGGTTTCGAAATGTTCTTTAGTCACTTTAATGCCTAAATCTTTTCTCGAAGCTAATTCCTTTAGGAATTTTTGGTCGGCATCATCTGTCCCAATGGCGATAATATCAATTCCTTGATTCTTAGCTTCTTGTGCTATGGATAATGTTTCTCTTGCATTATTAGGTATGCCATCAGTAACAATAACCATAACTCTAAATCCTTGTGTCCCTCTGAGTTTATCTATAGCTAACCGGATACCTGCAGTCATATTAGTGCTACCATCAATTGAAATATTATTAATTATAGGTATTAATGCTTTATAATCACGTTGCGGTTCTATATGATATTTGGCATGATCAGCAAAGGTTATCAATCCACTTGAGTATCCTTTGTTTTGAGCACTTTTTGAGAAGTCAATTGCTCCTCTTTTGGCCTGCTCAATTTTTTCGCCAGCCATGCTTCCTGAACAGTCAATTACCAGATAGACGTATCCATTGATCAGGCTATCAGAGTTAACGGATTTGCCTCCTCTTTGAATTTCCACACTATTATCAGATACAATAATGGTACTTTTATTTCGCTTGAATATTTCGATACATTGGTTTGAGGCATTATCCATAAGGCACTATCTATATCATCACAATAAATACTTATTTATTATTTAATGTAATGATATTACCTGGTGTTTAACGATGGTAACAATAGCTTCCAACTTTAATAACTTTTCCACAATCCCCCCATCTTCAAAATGTTTTCAAGGAGTTAGGGATTAAAGTTTTCAGTTAAAATCAAATCAACACGACGTTACTTTTAGCCTATATACCCCAGATCCTCTTCTTTTCTCTTCTTTTCCTGCATATCTTTCAAATACTTCTTAAAACCTTCATCGAATTTTTTAGTTTCAATTTCAATTCTGCTCAAATCGATGTCAATAGCAAGAAGCTCGGAAACTTTTTTTATTCCGGCATGACATGCTTTTATATCCAGTGCCTCAGGAAAGGCAGTCTCACTGAGGAGGGCTATTCCTTTTATTCCTTTTCGCGATGCATATTCGATTACAAGGCCATTGACTCCGCTTATTTTAAGGCTGCCATCTGCTATCTTCACACCGCTTCTCTCTAAAAATCGCAGAAGTTCGAGCGAGGTTGCAACCCCAAGAACTTGCGGCTCTTCGACATATCTCTGTACCTGTGTTGCAATTACTGTATAAATAATATCAACTCCGCAAAGCTTCGCCGCTTCAACTATTTTCTCAGCGAGCTCATTATCCTTTGTGATATAGCCAAACTGGATATCACCCAAGAACAATATGATATTTTCTTTCGCCGAGTAGTAGAACCTAAAAGGGCTTATTTCCCTGTCTAATGGTACTACCAGACCTTTTTCAAACAACGCCATGGAAGGTGAAAGATAAGGCATTGGAATATCCGCAAACAATTCCGGCTTCAGGAATTCCATAAAATAGTTAATAGTACTCTTGGCAACCATGCCCATACCTGGAAGACCCACTAACATGCGGGGGTTTGCCATTTCTGGTTTTTTTAAGAATCTTAAATCCATATCTTTTCCTATGCTATGGAATATGTGACCATCTTTCTATCCAATCTCATATCTTCAGGTTTATCTTCCACGTCAAAATGCGGGATGCCATATTCATCGTTCATTTTCGAAACAATGGTTTCAAAGTCCGATCCTTTCATCAGTTCATCGATAAGCACTATCACCGGCCCTATTATCTTGTAATCACAGAACCATTTATGGAGGATTAGATCTATGCTATCACCCACATAGTCATGCAATACCTCCTTATAATACATCTCACTCTTGCAGCAATCAAGATAGAACAACTGGTATGGTTTTCTTCGCGGGTGATCAGATCCCTTCTTCATAGTATCAGTAAAATAACTGACATCGTCGCTCAGGCTGAGATGCCTGCCATATCCTGCATGGGTTTTCAAATATATGAGGTCTTCTTGCGCAAGAGTTTCGCGCCATAATTCCTGGAGGTTGCCGCGATAATTTCGTCCGAGGACAAGCTGTATCCGTGCTTTTATACTCTTATCATTAAAACTGAATGTTTTCTGGTATTCTTCAAGTCCTCTTTTGCTGTCGGTCATCTTAAGACCGATCAGTCTCAATTTTCTCCTTGCCTCAAGGAATACTTTATAATCAAAATTGGCGCCCAGCGGGTCAGGTCCTATGAGAAGTGTTCCGTTGAATTCACCGTTATTGAACAGCATGTCGTATCGTGGGGCGATGCGGATTATCGAGGGCATAGATCCTTTGCTATTTTGATATTAATAAAACGTCTATAAATACTTCAATGTAAAATTAACCTGACCATTTACTTGCTTAATCAACCCCCTAATCCAGGGCAGAGAGGCGCTTCATCATCAAGGACATTATCCCGGGCTTGCCATTCTTGGTTCCTGATGGAAAACCAAACATCCCCATATCAGAGCCTCCTAAAAACTCTTTCTCCCACCGCTCGGTTATTTCCTTGAATATCCTCTTGTAGGCAGTACAGTGGGGATCAACGCCCTTTATTTCACAATCTGTAGGCGCCATGGCATTATAGGGGCATCCGCCCCGGCAGAACTTGATATATTTACATTCCCCGCAATTTTGGTCCACATATTCCTTGAACTGGAACATAAGCTTCCATGCATGAGAATTGGCAAGCTCTTCCCTTCCCGGATGGTCATGAACATTACCCATGACATATTTCGGCAAGCCCACAAAGCGATAGCAGGGATATATGCTCCCGTCAGGTCCCACCGCGAAGGTATCCCCCATGCAATCCACGAATGTGCAGACTGTGCCCCGACTTGTGAACACGCATTTGCACAGTTGATCGATGTTCATGATCTCGATATTGCCCATGTTTTCCAGATATTTATCCAGAAGATAGATCAACAATTCACCATACTCTTCCGGAGAAAGCGCCCATTTCCCGGGATTTTCGGAACGTATTGATGGCAGTGCAGGGTGTAATTTAAGATTTAAACCGTTCTCCAGGAAAAAATTGAAAATTTCCTCTTTGAACTTTATAGAGTAGGAGGTGAAGGTGCAGATGAAGCTCACCTTGAGACCGGAAGCTTTAGCGATTTCATAGCCCCGCATGGTCTTATCGTAGTATCCTTTTCCTCTCTGCAGGTCAGTAAGTTCCTTTGGACCATCCAGACTGGAACCGATGGGGATATTATACTTAGCCAGAATCTTGGCAAGTTCCGGGGTCATTTTCCAGAGATTAGTCTGCAGAGCAAGAGCCGGTTTCAGATGACTTAGACCCTCAACCAGTAGAGGTAGCGCTTGCCTGTAAAAATCCGCGCCTGCCAGGAGCGGCTCACCGCCATGGAAAGTAAAGGTGACAGGTTCATTCCGGAAAGTCTTGAGCCAATTAACAACTTCTTTGATGGTCTCAATGCTCATTACCGGGGAACCTTCCTCTGAACTCCAGCAATAACTGCATTTGGAAGGACAGCCCAGAGTGGGGATCAGCATCACGTGAAAAGCCATAAGAAACCATTTTTGAACTTTCTTCAAACTATTAATAGTTTTCCCGTACTTTTAATTACTCCTCTATAAACTCATAGAATTTATCCCAGTCAAGCACCGTGGAAACACACCCCGCCTTCTCCAGCACAAGTCCAACACCGTAAAGGTTTAATTTCTCACACATTTCAAGCCCTGCCTTCACTTCTGTCATGCAACCCACGCCCAATATTGCCGAAGGCTTATGCTTCCGCACCAGTCTTTTTATAAAACTGGAACCTGGCACGATAAATACCTTATAACCCATAGCCTCGGCGCTTTTCTTGGCATTTCCGACATCGCAGCCGCAATTGGTGCACTGCATACCTTCCTGGCTCAGGTTGGACTGGCAGGTGGATGCTCTCAAGCATTGCGGGAAAAATATCATGCGCTTGTTTACTGGGGTTTCCCTGAATTTCCTGAGGGAAATCTTGTTCTTTAGCGATATGCCCACATCATCCACGATGGAATCATCCATCCTGACAAGACGGAATAATGCTTTGACCAGGTTCTCAAGCAGAGTAATCGAGAACAGCATGAAATTCGGGAAAATAAATCTTTCGGTTTTAAAGGAATACGCTATCAGCAGTGAAACCGTTACCGCGATTATGAATAAAAATATTACAAGGTATACTACTGCCTGACCTATTATTGTGAATAAAGGCTGTATTTCAAACATCTATGCAGTATGAATATTTTTTTGGAGCATAAGGTTATCTAAAGTTTAGATATCAAGCACCGTATTTATCTCCTCAAGCGCCTTCGCATAAATCCCGGCTTTATTCAGGTACGCAGCGAGCTTGAGCGGGCGAACACCGCCCGGATGATATGTGATTACAGCCGAAGGAGCGCAGTGCTGCACCATGCCGATAAGACCGTTCACATCCATGTGGTCGCTGATATTGATGGTTGGGAAATTGTAACGCATCCCGGTGAGAATGAACTTCCTTGCTGCATGGATTTTCATTATTCCGCCTGGCGTGGTGATACGAACCCCGCAGTTGCTCTCAAGGTCGGTAAGTGCGCCTGTGTTCTCCATCAATCCTTCAGTGAGCGCTCGCGATACAGGCTCCATTCCGATATCTCCAGAATAGCCGGATTCCCGGAGCAGCCTCACGGCGCGCTGGGCTTTCCCGAATGCATATGCCCCGAACGCTAGATCATCCGAAGTTTCCACAGCCTCTTTAAAAGCATTGATATCGTCCTTGAAATGACATTTCGGGTCATCGGGGTCTCCGTAGTTTGCTTCCGTAACCATGAGATCGCATTTCGGCATGTCCTTTGCATCCTTGACATCACCGGTGACCAGAATCCTTGTCCCAACGTCATTTTCCCAGTAAAAAGCACATGACCCTATGGTGTGGTGGGTGGGATATGTTCTTACCTCAACCCCGGAAATTTGAACAGTCTCCCCGATTTTAAAAGTCCTGCCTGCGTATTTCTTCCCGTAGAGGATTTCAAGGGCTTTTGCGGTTTCTTGCGAGCATACCGCTTTTTCAGAAAGCATGGCGGATTTTCCATGATGGTCTGAATGGGCATGGGTAATCAGGTAGGCATCGGGAGAAAAAGAGTTTGTTGTATCTATTGCAAAAGTTAACCTTCTCTCTGCGTTAAAAACCAGGGAGACATGGGGCTTGAATCCCCTTCCAGAGCGGTGTCTTATGGGGAGCACGCCGAGGTCAAATAAAGGTTTCAATAGAACCACTTTACATCAAAGCTGTGTTTATATCCGCTTCCAGCACGTTTGCCCGGGTCACGCCCACGTACCGCTTGAACAATGCGCCGTCTTTTTCAAGAATCAGCGTGGGTACGGCATGTACAGTATATTTGGCAGCAAGCTCGTTGTTGGTATCAACGTCCACTTTCTTAAATTCTACTTTATCCGCGAATTTCTTCTTCAGCTCCTCGAGAATCGGGTCCTGCATCTTGCATGGACCGCACCATTCTGCAAAAAAATCCATCAGAACAATTTTACTCATTTATTTTCCTCCTTTTGCAGGCATTATAGCGTTATGGTTTAAAATAGTTGCCTTTTAGCTATTTCAAACCCTCAAGAACCTTTATTATTTCTTCTATATCGGGAAGCTGGGCAATCGGGTAAACCTTCGCAAATACCACCTGCTGTTTTTCATCTATAATTATATTCGCCCTTTCAGAAAAACCTTCTTTTTCCCTGAATATGCCGTACAGAGCTGCGACCTCGCCATGCGGCCAGAAATCGGAAAGCAGCCTAGTATTCTTGATGCCCAGCTCCTTTGCCCATGCTTTTTTTGATGGTACTGTGTCCACGCTAATACCAAGAGCAATGGTGTTCAGTTTCTCAAACCTGTTTCGATTCTTCTCCAGCGACTTCATCTGCTCTGCACACACACCTGTCCATGCGAGAGGATGAAAGGACAGCAGCACACGTTTGCCTCTGAAGCCGGATAAGGTGATATCTTTTCCGTCCTGGTCGCTTAAAGTAAAATCCTTTGCCTTATCTCCTGTTTTAACGCTCATAATTTATACACCTCGTGATTTTTGTTTAAACCCCCGTCCTCCGATGTAATAATATTTGCATTTTCCCTATATTAAAGTTTTTGTGAGCGCAAGAGACAGATTTATATACTGAATTTGCATAGTATATGTCGGTGGACAGATGAGACTAAGTAAAAATAATCTTTTGATAATATGGATTGTGCCGATAATCTTTGGTTTAATAATAATTTACAACTTCTGGACTGCTATTCAAACACTGCTCCCTCGTGGTATGTCAACTTATTTGATTTATAACCAGCTTGCTGTTATAGGAGCGGCAGTTTTCATAGGGGGTGCTGTTTACTGGAGCGTACTTGTTTACTATATTCATCTGATCCAGGAGAACGAAGTTGTTATCCAGGATAACTTTACCCAGCTTGCAGGAAGCGGAACGGCGCATCTTGAGAGCGCTAAAAAACTGATTACCAAAGTGCTGGAAGATATCAAAGCTGTTGAGCGCAAACCCCAACAGTAATTTTTATTTTAATATATTGCTGGCAGCCTCGACACCAGGTCCCATTTTCCTGACCACGTCGTTCCTGTGAAGCACTATCTCCACAGCCTGGACCGTGCTCAAAATATCCAGTTTACTTATGTTGCCCATGCTCCCTATCCTGAATATCTTGCCTTCAAGGGGTCCCTGCCCGCCTGAAATCTGAATTCCAAGTTCCTTTATCCCGCCGCGCAGTTTCTTATCATCTATACCCGTGGGTATTTTCATGGCTGTGACCGTGTTTGAATACCTGCTGTATTTATTCAACTTCGGGAACATCTCAACCGCCATGGCATCCGCAGCAGCGCGCAGGGCTTCTGCATAACTGGCATGTCTTTTGATGCGCGCCGGAAGTCCTTCTTCTTTTACAATCTTCAACGCCTCGTGCAGCGCAAAAAACAAGGGAATGGCGGGCGTGTAGGGTGTCTGTGCTGTCTCTTTGCCCGCTGATTTCCTGTATGCTTTCAAATCCATATAATAAGGCGGCTTCTCAACCATGGATTCCCATGCTTTCCTGCTCACCGAGATCGCGGATAATCCAGGGGGAGCGCCGATGCACTTCTGCGAGCCCACAACAGCGATATCCACGCCCCACTTATCCACCAGCACCTCGTCGCCCCCGATGGTGGTTACGCCGTCCATTATAAACAGTGTGCCGTATTTTTTCGCAAGTTCTCCTACCTCTTTTGCAGGGTTCTTGATGCCCACCGATGTGTCGTTATGCACCAATGTTACAGCTTTTGCCCCTTCTGCCAGTGCACTCTCCACTTTATCCAGTTCGATGGATTCGCCTTCAGTCCAGTCGAATTTTACAGGTTTTACATTGCCGTAGCGCTCGCCTATTTCTCGAAACCGCTCCCCGAACTTGCCGTTCTCTATTGTCACAAGTGTATCTTTTTCCCCTATCACGTTCCCAACAGCAGCCTCCATGGCGCAGCTGCCTGAACCGCTTATGATGTACATCTCGTTCTTTGTTGCAAAAAGCTCCTGCAGGATTGATCTGCATTCGTTATACATGTCACCGAATTCCTTACCGCGGTGTCCGATTATGGGTTTTGACATGGCACGGAGTATTCGAGGTGCAACGGGTACAGGTCCTGGTATCATAAGCAAAGTATTTTCAAGGTTCATAATTGTTCTCCAGATATTTTTGCCTAATACAACTAACTTGCATGTATATTTTTTGCCAAGTTAAGAAATCATAATATACGTTAAAAGCTTTTTATGTAAAACATGCATAAAGTCGGAATCGCAGATACCACATTCTCACGCATTAACATGGGGAAAATTGCAATCCACGAGCTAAAGAAAGGCGCTTCGCTGCAAATAGAACGATACACGGTTCCGGGAGTGAAAGACCTCCCTGTGGCATGTAAAATATTAATCGAGGAAAAGGGATGCGATATCGTGATTGCTCTCGGCATGCCGGGTTCGCAGCCCATAGATAAGATGTGCGCTCACGAAGCCTCGCAGGGCATAATCCAGGCGCAGCTCATGACCAACACGCATATCATCGAGGTCTTTGTGTACGAGGACGAGGCAAAAAATGAGAGCGAGCTAGCCTTGCTTGCGGAAAAACGCACCCGTGAGCATGCGCAGAACGTGCTCAAGCTCTTATTTCGTCAGGAACAATTGCAGCGCGAGGCTGGCACAGGACAGAGGCAAGGTTTTGCTGATGTCGGGGCTATAAGGCAATAATCGAACCAAACTAAAATTGTATTTAGTAACATTGTAATAGTTACGATGGACAGGTTGGGGAGTGGGGGTTAGTGTATTTAAAAATAGATTTTCCTGCCCATCGTAAGCGCCAATAGATACATCATTGTATTTAAAATTTACGGATAATTTCCACTGTGATTTCCACAATGAACAGGGTCTTCAATAATGCCGAGTCGGCAGCCCGTTTTTTACATCGTAAACATATACTGCGTTGTCGTGGAAAGCTCTTTTCTAATCTTTGGAAGATGGGGATAGTATATAGTCATAGAGTCCTGTTCTTCCAGGCTTCTTTTTTCTGGCTTTTCATCTTCGTGTAAAACTCTATTTATTATCCTGCATTCAAGCCTTCCTGAAATCTTAATCGTGCCCCTTTCCATCGAGGAACTCATTTCAAGATAGATTGGAAGCCGAAGCTTATCGTGCTCCCATTCCGGTACTATGGATGCCAGTTTTTCAAGCTCCTTTTTATCGAACGAATGAGTTGAGCCATCCAGGTTTTTTATGTCAGGTATGTCTTCCAGAAGAAGCTCTTTAAGTGTTCTCCTTTTTTTAGGGAGGTGCCTGTTCAGCGTCTGCAAAAATCTTAACGAGATCTTTTTCTCGAAATCGTCTTCTCTTAGCATGGATTTTTGAGTCTTTCAATTGTTAAATATCTGCGGTTCTCTTCCCCGCAGCCACAATTATCGGCAGCGTGATTGTCGCATCGGAATACACGGTCACAGCCCTCGCATTCTCCCCGACCTTACCCCACGAGCGCGCCTCATCGAGCGTGGCGCCGGAAAGCCCTCCTGTTTCGGGTCTGTCCATGGTAAGCTGTATGGCATAATCAAACGACCTTGGAGTAACAAGCATGGACTGGAGGATAAAGTTCTTGGGCACCCCGCCGCCCACTATCATCGCGCCAGCATGTTTTGCCTCGTAGCAGCGGTCAATCAATCCACGCATATCATCAAACACATCTACATTGAGCGGCTTAGTCTGTTTGTATAACCATGCCTGCAGACCGATTATGGAGTCCTGGAGCGCAGGGCAGTACACAGGTATATGCATATCATACGCGCTTTTCAATATCGAGTTGTCGTCATCAAGCTTCGCGCCTATGTGTGAGAGAAGCTCCGTTATCGACAGCCTATCAGGAAGTTCCCTGAAAATGGACTGCATCTTATCCTCAAACTCGGAGAAATGCTGCTCAGGCAGGAACACATCATAGATTCGGTTAACAGCTTCATGTTTTAACTGGATGTCATCCACGGCATGAGTTCCTTTGTAATGGCGAAGCCCCATGGACTCGATTATGTCATGAACAAGGTTGGCGCCTGTGGTAACAAGAATATCAATCTCCCTTTCCCGTATCAGGTCGCTTACGATCTGCCTCATGCCTGCAGGCACCATAGCTCCGGCTAAGCCAAAGAACTTGGTACACTCCTTATCGTTCACCATTTCCCTGTATATCTCGATGGCTTCGGAAAGCCGTCCTGCCCCGAAAGCACAACCTGAAAAAGAATCCGCAAGCTGTCTTACGGTCATGTCCTGTGTTATCTTCGCATGCCTGATAGGTCTTTGCAATTCCATATTATCTAAAACATTTTACACAGGATAAAATAGTATCCTTTTCTTGCGTCAGTTTTTTTGCAAGTTCAATCCCGCTGGATAGATCGTCTGCATAGTAAATATTATTTTCAGTATTAACAAGGGGCTTCATCCTCTCACCTACAAGTACGAGAGCACCGAGTTCGTTCAGATGCTTGTGAATAAACTGGACAACACCTGAGGGGTCAAGCCCTTCGCATACCTCTCTTGCCTCTTCCCCGAGCACCATGACGATTCGTCCTGCCTGTGCCTGTGCAAACAGCAGTGCCTTCTTGGCATTCTGGATATCCAGTCCCGAGTTTGAGTTATCTATCAGCGTTCTTCCTGAAAGGAATGTTTTTATCATGCGCCCCACAGCGCCGCTAAATCCCAGGAGCGCGCTTTCGATAGTATCAGCATCCACATCCATTGCGAGAGCCGCCGCTGTTGCGCACACAAACGCAGTTTTATACGCGCTTATGTCATAACCGTGTGATTCAGGGATATGTATCCTGCCCTGCTTTTTGCCAAGGAAAAATGCTATCGTGTTAGTATCCTCATAATAGACATTGCAAGAGGCATCGACAGACTCTGTGAATGAAATAATTTCCAAATCCCTTCTGCAGGCACCGAAAAACCTCAAGGCATCATTGTTTATCACAAGTGTACTTTTGGGTTTTGCATTGAGTATCATCTGGCGCTTGGCATCGCTTGCAAGCTTTGTGTTGTTCGCAATTTTATAGTCATTGGCTATTGTGGTTATCACACCGATGTCGGCAGCCCCTGTTCCACCGAGTGAGATTTCAGATATTAATACGTCAAATTCAATTCCCGCCTCAGTAATGGAATCCAGTGCAGAAAGGATGCTGGCAGGGGTTATGCTCAATCCTTTTTTGATTACTGTTCCAGTACTCCAGTTTTCAACACCTCTGCTTGTGTGCGTGATGACTTTTTTTTCCTTTGATAAAATCTCTGCCAGTAGAATAGAAGTGCTTGTTTTTGCCTTCGTGCCTGTTATCTCAATCAGGGTTTTATCTTTGAGGTTGTACTCAGATAAAATTTCCCCTACGGCTGCATGGTGCGATAAAACAGGGATGTTGCTTTTAACAGCGTCCACAAGCATGGGATAGTTGCTATCAAGATGTACAGGCGCGATAATAACATCAAAATCCACTGCTTTCAGGGCATCCTGGGAAGTCCTGATGCCTTCGCTTTCCAGACCATCTAAATCTTCAGCACTCTGGGTCTTATATACATCTATCCCAACTACTTCGCTTACGATTTTCTTAAGTTTTTGTGCTATTACCCTGCCGCCGTGTGTTAAATCAAGTACTGCCACCCGGGATGATATATTAAAATACATTATTTTGAGAGAGCTTCTTTAGCCCTCTTGAATGCCAGTTCGGCAATTAGTTCATCGACTCCGAGAGGCTCCGAATAAACAAGTGCTACATCCTTGCCGTCGAGTTTTATTGTGGTTTTCCTGGATTGCCTGCTTACACCCAGGATCTGGGGTATATCTTCCATTGTATGAACGCCGTGCGCCAGGAAAATAGGGACAGCTACGATTGTGGTCACGCCGGTGCCCTTGAAGTCATCAAGACCTTCCTTCATCGTGGGATTATTCATGTTCATAAAACCTGTTCTAACCACCACGTTCTTGTATTTTTTAGCAATCAGCTCAGCAACTCCAGTAACCACTTCTTTATTATGCGGATGTTTGCTTCCATGCCCGAGCGCCAGAATTCCAATTTTTTCATTCATGAAAATCCTCGTATAATAGTGATAATTGAATGAGTTTTTATAGAGGTTACCTCTTATAACACTTTTGATTAGACGTTAACATATGCGAATAATAATACTCCGTCTCGGTCACCGCATCCAGAGAGACCAGAGAATAACCACCCATGTTGCCCTCACGGCGCGTGCTCTTGGTGCCGAGGGTATGCTCCTTGATTCTGAAGACAGGGGCATCGCGAAAAGTCTGGAAGAGGCATCATCGGCATGGGGCGGTTCATTCTATGTCAAAAATATCGCAGGCTGGAAAAGCGAGATTAAGAAATGGAAGGAAGCTGGAGGAAAAGTGCTGCATCTCACCATGTACGGCATCAATCTTCCGGATGTGGTACATGAAATAGCAGCCGACAAGCTTATGATTGTCGTGGGGGCTGAAAAGGTTCCGCCTGAGCTCTACGGGCTTGCGGACTGGAACGTAGCAATAGGCAACCAGCCGCACTCCGAGGTTGGTGCACTTGCAATTGCGCTTGACAGGCTTGCGGCGGCATGCGGCAAGGATGCTTTGAAAACGCAATTCACAGGCGGTGAGCTCAAGATCGTTCCCAAAAGGGCAGGAAAAGAGGTGAAGGGGAGATGAAAAACCCAAGGAAAGTCCTGGTTATAGCCAACAACGTGCGAAGTGTTGTAAGCTCTGCGAAAAAAGCAGGGTACTCGGTTTATGCCCTTGACCGTTTTGGGGATGTGGACATGCGAAGATGCGCCGACAAGGCTTTTCTTATTGAAAGCAGTCAAGAGGGTAAACTGCATGAACAGGCGGAATCATTTGGCGAGGTTGATATCGTAATTCTCGGACCGGGCTTTGAGAATTTAAAATTTGAAAATGTTTTTAATAACCCGGCAGAGGTTGTGGAAAAGGTGAGCGATAAGTCAAAGCTCCCGAAAAAATTAAAATCAATGGGCATCCCTCACCCTGAAACAGAATCAATAGGCAGGGCAGAAGGCTTAGGGTTCCCGCTTTTGATAAAACCGAAGTTTGGCTCTGGGGGTATGCGTAACATGATCATAAGAAACGGGGAGGAACTAACTCTGTTTAAAGAAAGAAGCGATGCTGGTGAGTTCATAGCCCAGGAATTTCTGGAAGGTATTCCCTGCAGCGCATCTATAATAAGCAATGGAGATGATGCAGTTGTGGTTGCAATAAACGAGCAGCTGATAGGGGTTCCATGGCTTACCAGATTACCGTTTGCTTACTGCGGCAATATCACGCCCTTTGATACAAAGTACCATGATGAAATGATACGCCATGCAAGGCAAATTACTCTTGAATTTGGGCTTCTGGGTTCAAACGGGGTGGATTTCATTTTGACTGATAAAGGCATCACGGTTATCGAGGTCAATCCGCGTTTCCAGGGAAGTATGGATACTGTGGAGCTCTCAACAGGAATAAACATTTTCGATGCGCACATAAAATCCTTTGCCGGGGAACTTCCAATATTGAAAGAACCATCATGTTTTGCTGCAAAGACCATTGTATATACAAATAAGAAAGTCGTGATAGACAAAAAAATCTCGGATGCTCTCACAGGATGCATGAATATGGGGAGAGCAGCCGACATTCCACAACAAGGGTCGGTAATACATCCCGACGAACCCATAACGACAGTGCTCGCAACTGCTAAAACCCGCTCATTGGTTTTAGAAAAGGTAGGGAAGAATTCGCGTTATATCAAAAATATTACGGAAGCTTAATGTCTTATAAAAACAAGAAAGGTACGGTGATATTTCTGGTTGATTTAAATGACCCTGTTATTAAAGGCTATCTAATAAACCTTGTAGGGGAAGAAGGTTTTAAAGTTGTAAAGAATATGCCCAAAGACGAGGTTACGGATGAAAAGATCGCAGAGGCAACGGGAGTTTTGCTGAATATTGTTCGAAGAACGCTGTTTATATTATATGAGAACAGGCTTGCAGTATACCGCAGGGAAAGAGATACAGATAGCGGCTGGCTGACATATTTATGGAAACTCGACATTGACAATTTAAACAGCCAGCTTGAGCTTGAAGCGAAAAAACTTTTGAGAAATCTCAAGACCAAGCTTGAATTTGAGCAAGACAAGGTATTCTATATATGCGAAAAGCAGGATGGACGTTTTCTTTTTGAACAGGCGGCTGAATTGGAATTTATATGTCCAATTTGCGGCGGGGAATTAAGATACGAGGAAAATGCCTCAACGATAAACGCCCTGAAACAAAGAATTTTGGAACTTGAAGAAATGACATCAAGCGCTTTAGTTTGATGAATGAAAAAGATGCAGTAGCTCTGCTCGTTAAATGCGGATGCTCCCCTGATATAATTGAGCACTGTAAAACCGTGGCGGAATATGCCAGGAAAATAGCAAGCAATATCAAAAAATGTGCTGAAAAGAAAAGACAATCGATAAATATCGATATTGAGGCTGTTTTTCTGGGGGGCTTGCTCCATGATATAGGCAGGTCAAGGACTCATGGAATAGACCATGCGGTTGTTGGTAGAAAGATAGCAATTGAAAACGGCTTGAGCGATAAACTTGTAAATATTATAGAAAGGCATATTGGGGCAGGGATTACCAAGGAAGATGCGGAGCTTCTCGGGCTTCCGATAAAGGATTACCTGCCAATCACGCTTGAAGAGAAAATAGTTGCACACGCAGACAATCTTGTTTCCGGTTCGAAAGTCGGCACACTGGATGAACTGGTTTTGAGTTTAAGAAAAAAACAGCTTGATGAAAAGATAATCAGGCGGATTATCGAATTAAACAACGAGATTTGTGCTATGATGTGTTAGTTTTTACTTAAAACGCTTTTTATAATATCCACGTATTCTTCCTTTAATGAGTATACTATGGGCGTTTTATAGGATTCCTTGTAGGCGTGTAGAATCCCGAGTTTTGAGTGGATGTATCCCAAGGTTGAGGCAACTGCACTGTAGGAAACCTTGAATTTGCGGTTGAGTTCATGGTACAACATGTCTACGGTTACCTTTTTCAATTTTAGCAATATATCGATTATGGATTTCCTGATGCCATCTATGTCAAGCTCAATATACATCTCAAGGCGCCTTTTTATTCTAAGCCTGAGCGACTCCATCGTATCACCCCTGATTTATGTAAAAATCCTTTTTTATAATATATATACTTTTCTACAATTAATTTTTAAATGGATAAATTTATAAATAATTTATATGCTTGTTATAGTTAAAGAAAATTAAGCCATGGTTTGCGAATTTCTGATGAGGTATGTTCACTCTAAATTTTCTGGATGTTTTATGAGCGATTAATTATTCAAATTCTTTATACCACAAAAAAAATATTTCAATACCGCGAAAAGTATAATTAATTACCGAAGCTTTTAAATGGAAACCAAACCTTAAAAGCGAGAGCTTCCCCAAGCCTCGGTGGCTCAGCCTGGCAGAGCGAGAGATTTGTAATCTCTAGGTCGAGGGTTCAAATCCCTCCCGGGGCTCTCTTTTGGTTAAACAATCAACACAGCAGAAAATGAAAAGATATAAGTAATGATTAAACATGGTTAAAGAAATCCGATCATTATGACAGCTTACTCCAAAAACTTCCTGATGCAGTTCATCAATCCAAAACCAGGGGATATAGAGATATGCGATGTTACATTGAGGGATGGGGAGCAGACGCCGGGAGTGGCTTTTACCAAAGAAGAGAAAATCGCAATCGCAGAAAAACTCGACAGTATCGGTATTGAGATAATTGAGGCAGGATTCCCCGTGGTGTCAAAAGCTGAAGAAGAAACAGTACGGGAGATTGCACATCTTGGGCTCGATGCCAGAGTATGCTGTCTTGCACGTTCTGTTGCGAAAGATGTGGATGTTGCTCTTCGCTGCGATGTGGATTTCGTGAGCATATTTATTGCAACATCGGATTTGCACCTTAAATATAAGTATCATAAGACGTTTGCAGAGACTGAATCGTGTGCCCTCGACGTGCTTGATTATGCAAAAGACCATGGTCTTACAGTGCGGTTTGCTGCCGAGGATGCCACACGTACCGACCTCAATGCGCTCAAATCCATATTCAGGTCTGCAGAAGAACACGGCGCGGATTACGTCAGCATTGCTGATACCGTGGGGGTATTGAATCCAAGCACAGCGTTCTTTCTTGTAAAGGAGATTAAGAAGACCGTGAAAACAAAGGTATGCCTCCACTGCCACAACGATCTGGGCATGGCAGTGGCAAATACGCTAAGCGGGGCCGAGGCAGGAGCTTTTCAGCTTCATACAACGGTCAACGGCATCGGGGAGAGGTGCGGAAATGCCGCACTTGAGGAGCTGCTTGTGAGCCTGCGGGTGCAGTATGGCATAGAAAGGTATGATGTGAGCCAGCTGATGGAATTATCAAGGCTCGTTGAACAATATTCAGGACTTGCGATTCCCAGGACTAAACCCATTGTAGGCGCCAATGCGTTTTCGCATGAATCAGGGATACATGTGGCAGCGGTGCTTGAGGAACCCATGACCTATGAATTATTTGCTCCTGAGATGGTAGGGGCAAAACGGGAAATAATCATAGGAAAGCATACGGGAACAAAGGCATTGAAGGGCGTTGTCCAGAAGATGGGTTATAATCTCACGCATGAGCAGATGTGCGAGCTTCTGGATAAGGTAAAGAAGTGCAGCGAGGCGAAGAAGCAGGTTTCTTGCGAGAGGCTTGAGGGGTTCATAAGGGAGCTGGAGTGAAGGGCGGGATTTTTCTGTTTCTTGCAAAAAATTAAATACTTTAAAAACCACAATATCCTTTGTGAACACAAAATGCTTAGTGAAACTGTAATCTCAAAGGGTTATCAAACTGTTGTACCTGCAAGGATAAGAAAAACCCATAAAATACTGCCCGGGGATGTTCTCGAATGGACAGAAAATGAAAAAGGGATACTGGTGCAGGTGAGGAAAAAAAGAACTATAAAGGACATAATCGGTATTGTAAAGACAGAAGGAGATGCGGTTGAGTCGAAGAAAAAAATCCAGAAAGGGCTTAAATGATTTTTGCCGACTCCTCATATTTTATCGCACTGGCAAGAGAGAAGGACAGGTGGCATAAGGATGCCCTGAAGCTCGCTGAAAAAATCAACGATCCACTTCTTGTTTCTGACCTTATTATCAGTGAAAGTGTTACGCTCGTAGGTTCGCTGGAAGGTGGAAAAGCTGGAAAGCTTCTTTATGAATACTTCATAGACAACTGTAAAATAGAGTTCATAGATAGTGAGATGCTGGCAAAAGGAATGGAGACGTTCTTAAAGTATGACGGTTCGATATCTCTTGCAGATGCGGTTTCTGTGGAAATAATGAAAGAAAACAGGATTAAAAGGATAATATCCTTTGACGGCGACTTTGATAAAGTAAGAGAAATCGAAAGGCTCCATTAGCGATACGAGATAAGGTTTCAAAGCTCTACTTCACTTTCTTCCTGATAACAGCCACATCCCCGAGCGTGGTTCCTCTTATGAACCCGCCCCCCCGCTGATTCTGTGAAGATACCCTCTCGGTCAATTTGATATTCAACGCGGTCTCAAGTTTTTTCCTGACAGTATCCTCGGGAATAAGCTCCTCGCGTTCGATCTTCCTGATAAGTGCAGCCTTCTCCATCATCTTCGCGGCAAGTGCTTCGATGGTCAATCCCTGGGATTCCCTGGCTTTCTTGATCATCGAAGCATAATCCGGGACGATTTCATCCTGAAGTTTATCAAAAGCATCTTTTCTTGGCTTGTGAGTCACAATAACCCTTTCAGTCGGCAATATTTTCCTGGACACAGGAGACCACTTATCTGTGGGTTTCCCGTAGCGTGCACATTTTCCGCATACGTCCAGAACACTTCCCTCAACCATAACACGAATCGGGTTTCCCTTTATATCACTGCCGCATATTTCGCATTGCATTTTCGACGAAAACTCTATATACCGTCCACGCTTAAATATCATTCTATACAATGTCTGAAACCCAGGAAAACCAGGAAAGCCCGATAGCAATGGGAAATAATGATTTCTCCCGCTATCTCATGGACAGGATAAAAACGCTTGAGGAGAGGAACAATCTTCTCAGGGAACAGACTAATAAGATAGAGCTTGAGAAACGTTTTACCGAGAGCCAGAACCTCAAGTACGAAAGGGAGTTAAGGCAATTAAAAAGCGAACTTGATAGATTAAAAACGCCACCGCTGGTGGTAGGAACTGTAGTTGATGCCCTCGATAGCGGTAAAGTAATTATAAGGAGCAGCACAGGTCCTCAGTTTGTGGTAGGTTCATCCCAGTTTATAAACGGTAGCGAGCTTATACCAGGGGCAGCAGTATCTTTGAATTACCAGACCCTTGCCGTGGTAGGAATTCTGCCTTCTTCGCGGGATCCTTTCGTGCACGGCATGGAGGTTATAGAGTCCCCGAATGTGTCGTATTCGGATATCGGCGGGCTGGATGAACAGATCCGTGAGCTTCGCGAAACTGTGGAAATGCCGCTCACCAAACCTGAAGTGTTCGAACGAATAGGGATAGAGCCTCCAAAAGGCGTATTATTGTACGGCGCCCCCGGGACAGGAAAAACCCTCCTTGCCAAGGCGGTGGCAAGCCAGACAAAAGCCACATTTATCAGGATTGTGGGCTCTGAACTTGTGCAGAAGTATATTGGTGAGGGCGCAAGGCTTGTCCGTGACCTGTTCAAAATGGCAAAAGAAAAGTCCCCGAGCATCATATTTATTGACGAGCTTGATTCCATCGGAGCAAAACGTCTTGATACAGCTACGTCTGGAGACAGGGAAGTCCAGCGCACCTTGATGCAACTGCTCTCAGAAATGGATGGTTTTAATGCACGTGGGAATATCAGGATTATCGCGGCAACAAACAGGCCTGACATCCTTGACCCAGCCTTACTTCGTCCCGGGAGGTTTGACAGATTCATATCAATCCCAATGCCCAGCAAGGAAGTGCGGGCAATAATTCTAAAAATCCATTCAAGAAGGATGAAGCTTTCAGAGGATGTTGATTTTGACGAACTCGCCTCTTTTACTGAAGGAGCGAACGGTTCTGATCTTAAAGCAATTGCGATGGAAGCCGGGATGTTTGCTGTAAGAGAAGAACGCCACAGCGTCGGAATGAATGATTTCCGGAATGCAATTAAAAAATTAATAATTCCCACTACAAAGCCCAATCTTCATTCCGAAGGAATGTTTGCCTGATTTGCGTGTGTAAGGCGATCTATTTCAAGAATTATCACCTGGTGGTTGTGTATAAAGCATTAAATGTACCGAGGCATCGATGGAAACAATAGCAACTATGCTTGAAAAAATCCTTGACGACCTGCAGGCAGTCGGGGGTATCGAACTATCTGCCATAGTTTCGAAACAGGGATTACTGATGGTTTATAAAGAAACAGCCACAGGGCTTAACAGTGAAGCGCTTGCTGCATTGACCGCTACTTTATATATATCTGCAGAATCCACGACCACGCGGCTCAGTAACCAGAAACCGAAATCTATTATAGTAGAAACAGAGGATAAGCATCTCATAACATATGCAGCAGGCCCGGATGCATTAATTGTGGTTCTGGTTGGAAACGAAGGCTATATCGGCTTGATTCTGAATGAGTTAAAAAAAGCTGCTGAGAAAGTCAAGAAACTCATTTGAAGCAGGCTCGAAAACTATAATATAACACACGACAGAAGTTATTTGGAGCTGAATGAGCCACTTGCGGTGGTCTCAGGATGCATAGCCGGGGGAAAAGGAGGTAAAAACTATGGAGAAGATTACTGTTTCAACCGAGGCATTTAAAGAGGGTGGGGATATCCCTGCGGAATATACCTGCGATGGTAGAGATGTTTCACCTTCACTGTCATGGAAAGGAATACCTGAAAATACAAAGAGCATCGCCCTGATAATGGATGACCCTGATGCTCCAGTGGGAACATTCGTTCACTGGGTGCTGTTCAACATTCCTGCAGGCACGCAGAAACTGCCCAAGGGAATGCCGAGAAGCCAAACCCTCGGCGACGGGAGCCGCCAGGGAATGACGGATTTCGGCAGGGCGGGTTACGGCGGTCCATGCCCTCCGAGAGGGACGCACAGGTATTATTTCAAGGTATACGCCCTTGATACAATGCTTGACCTGCCGCCTGGAGCAACCAAGAAACAGCTGGAAAACGCTATGAAAGGGCACGTGCTTGCACAGGGCGAGTTGATGGGGAAATACGAAAGATAGGGATGTGCGGGGGATGGGATTTGAATAACAGGTTCAATTCGCTTTTTTAGGGGCAGTGCGCCCACTATCACTTTTGCCCCTGAGGGCATAAAGAGGTATTTCTGAGTAATGAGAGATAAACTTATCGCTATGCGCCTATGCGAACATTATCATGTCGCCCTGCTCGTATCCGCCCATCATTTGCATCACAGACCCCATCATTCCACCGCCCATCATACCTCCAGGACCAATCCCTCCATAGCCGCCCAATTGTGGTGAATATCCAGCAGGATATCCCCTATAAGTGAGACCTGAGTATCCGGAGCTGAGAACCAATCCTGCAATGCCGATAATAATCAATATAACAGCCAATATACCAAGCGTTTTCTTATGCATAACTTACCTCCCAGTTCGATTCTATCTTCCAGAATAAAATAGTTTTGTTTCTTCATCAAGTTCCTCACAAAAAGACAAATCCGACCCACTGCAATAGAACTATTTCAATTCTCAAATCTGTTATTTCTTGGCTGTAGCATCCACTACCTTTTTGAGCTTGTTCTCAACCTGTTCTGCAATCGGTAAAAGCTTTGGATTGCCAACTTTTCCAAGCTGCACAGTAGGTAAGACCGCACTGATAAATGTTTTTCCACCTTGAACATAAACAATGACATTGCAGGGGAGCAGAACTCCGATATCTCGCTCGGCAGTTAGTGCCTGGTAAGCCAGCGGTGGATTACATGCTCCCAGGATTATGTAATCATCGAAGTCTACATTTAGTTTAGTCTTAAGAGTTTGCTTGACATCTATTTCTGTAAGGACTCCAAAACCTTCTTTTTTCAATTCATCCTTTACTTTTGCAACAGCATCAGCATAACCCAACGGAGCGGATTTTTTGTAGGTGTACATTTTAAATTTATCTCCATCTCTTTTTATAGCAGGTCTTTCTTTTTCTCTTCAAATTCTTCTTTACTTATCTCTCCCATAGCGTACTTTTTCTTCAGGATTTCAAGCGCAGATTCTTCTCCTCTTTTAGCTCTGCCGCCCTCCCATAAATATTTTATAAGCAGCACAAGTCCTATGATTACCAGTATCCAGAATATCAGCCCTAAAATCCAACATTCCATAGCCCATACCATAACCGTAACCGTCCATCATTCCAAATTGCATATTGACCTCCACAAATAGCAATTGATTTTATACTATAAAAAAACATTGTCGAGCAATAAACGAGATTGTGGACCACTTTGGGAGCGCCGGTAAAAGTGGGTTTGGTGATGAGGACACAAATCATAATTTATTCTTCTCACTGATCATACCTTATAGCATCTACAGGCCTCATCTTAGCTGCATGCCTGGCAGGGATTATCCCGGATACTATTCCTATCACAACCGAGAACCCGAGGGCAAAAAAGATAGTTCCTGTGGTGATTGTGGCTTTCAAATCCCCTCCAAAGCCAAGCGCCTGTATGCCAAGATAAGGGATTAGCAGGGAAATAGCAGAACCAAATATTACGCCTATGATTCCTCCTACAAGTCCGAATATTCCTGACTCGATAAGGAAAAGTTTCATGATTTCTCTTTGGCTGGCGCCCATCGCTTTCAGGAGTCCTATTTGTTTTGTGCGTTCCATAACCGACATGAACATGGTATTGGCTATTCCTATTGCTCCGACAAGTAATGAGACCGCAGCGATTGCGCTCAGGAAGAGGGACAGGGTCTGTGTCACGCTGCTCATCTGTTCACGGATAAGGGCCGATGCAATGACTGTAAAATCCTTTGTTCGCGGATTTACCTGTCTTGAGCTCATGAGTTTCTGTTCGATATCCGCATTAAGGTATTCAACGAGGGATGCGTCCGAGGCTTTAATGACTATAGATGTAAACTGATTATTTGCTACTTTTTCCGTGATAACTTCTCTTGCCATCTCGGCAGGCATATAAATCCCTGTATCGCTGCTGCCCCCGAATCCTCCGGACTGCTTGAGAATACCTACAACCCTGAAGTTTTTACCTTCTATGGTAATCGGGCGGTTAAGCGTTATGGGTTGAAGGAAAGTACCATGGGCAAGACTGTACCCCACTACAATTGAATTTGAATCCCCTGCCTGAAGATACCTTCCATCATCTATTCCTGTATTATCTATCAGTCTCCAGACTGAAGTATCAACTCCAGTTACAGACACTACTGTTTTCTCATTATCGTATTTGAGGTCTGCCTTGCCGGAAACGAGCCCGTTCACGTACATAACACCCGGGACCTGTTTAATTACCCTGTAATCTTTATCTGTGAGGTTGATCGAAGAACTCGTACTGACAGACCTGTCGGTATGCATTTCGCTGTGTACGCCAGCAGCTCTGAAGTATCCAGGGATGACAGTTATTATATCAGCGCCGAAACCTCCGAGCCTCTGCTGCACATTCTCCTGCATTCCCTGCCCTATGGATATAATGGCTACAACCGAAGCGACGCCTATAATTACACCCACGATGGTAAGCCAGCTTCTCATCCTGCTTTTCCTAACATGGGAAAGAGACAGCAGGAAAATATCCAGAAGCCTCATTTTCGTCTCTGTCTCTGGAATTTCAGCCTCTGGTACATTTCAGAAATGCTCTTACGTTGCGAGAAGCCAATGATACTGAGTAACGCAATTCCAAGGTAGGGAGCAAAGCTGGCTGCCTGTTTGGAGGTATTTGATGTGCCGCCGCTGTGCATGATCCATCGAAGCACTGGATGCTGTTTGTTTATTCCGTGGGCATGAGCCTCCCCATGCTCTCCATAGCCTATTATGGCAAGAAGGTTACAGCCAGATACCAGTGGTTCGTGAAGCGCGGACCTATGCTTAAAAAACTCTCGGGGCTCGTGCTCATAGTAATTGGAATTATGCTGCTGTTCAATATAGATAAGCTGATAATAAAGGCGCTCTCACCATATTTCCCGACCACGGTTTACGGGATATGAATTAAGAAAGTCTTAATTCTAATGGTGAAGTGATTCCAGTCCCAACATTATTAATCGTCCTGCATCTTTCTGGTTTTCATTGCCATTATCAGGATTATCCCGATTGCAAAGAGTACGATACCAATCCACGCAAAGTCGATAGCAGGTTTTATTTGCAGTGTCAGGGGAACATAAATATCATTGGTTTTTGCAATGGCGCCCTGAGAGATTATACTCCCGCCCAGTCCCTGGAAAATGACGTAAACTTCCGTGCCTGTTATGCTGCTGTCCACCATCGGGAAGGTGCCGCTTCCGCCTTTCCCTGCAAGATATTCGGCAGTTCCGCTTCCGATTTTCCTGTCGTTCTGGTAAACCTCAAGTTTGACGCTCTGGACATTATATCTGCCCGATGCCGGTGTCTCGCTGATCTCATCAGGACTGGAGAATATAATGAGGTCGTAGGTATAGTTGGTAGATGGGCTCGTAAAACCAGGAATCAGAGAGCCTGTTATTGTTAACTGGCTACCCTCAGAAATGGTCATGGGCTCTGAGCTCTGTGTTACTGCCCAGAGGGTTCCCGTTCCATCATCGAGTTGAAAATATGTTGTGTATGCAACAGGTGGAGTCTTGGACTGTGTATTCACGACTGCGGTGACTTTACCGCTGACCTGAACGTTATTAGCATAATTCTCTGGATTAGTGAGTATATCCGATATCCTTACACCGGGATTGGTTGTCGCTTGAGTCAAGCTGCCGGTTGAATAATCAACAACCCTGATGCCGTAACCACCGCCAACGTCCACCAGTTGTCCTTTCGCTGCAAGCGGTATATTGATTCCCTGTATTTTTGTGTCTAATGTAGAGCTTACAACCGCGCCAAAAATTATGAATACCACGCCAAAGTGCACCATTGCCAGGCCTATGCTTTTTATCCTGGGGCGCATGCTTTTCAGACGCAGGTAATCTGCCAATCGCTGGTACGTGGATGCGGCTGCGTATATTAAGGGTGGGAAAAGGGAGAGGAGAGAGATTGAGCCTATCAATTTATAGATAGCAGGCTCCCTTACAAAGAATGGGCTGGTATGGTCAAGCACGTAGAAAGTCTGTGTCCTGGCAAACATGGTTAGTAGTGTTATGGCGGTCACTGCAAACAGCGTTTGCTTCTGTTTTTCTTTCTGCGATTCCTTGTAGTTTAAACAGAATCCCATCGCAAGAAGCAGTATTATTGTGAAAGGATAGCTCCATACGTTGAAGAAATTCTTGGTATCGGAAGCCACGTTTACCTTCAGGTTCTGTGTTATCTGGATGAACGCAGGGAAGGTGATTCCCCAGAAGGATATGAAAGCAAGTATCACGAATAAGAGTAAACTTATGTAGAAGATGTTCCTCTTGCTCCACAATCCCCAGTCCTCTTCTACCTTTTCAGGCTCGCCAAGATACCTTTTCATGCCAAGGGCAATGGATACAACCGAGGTGATGACGATTGAACCGAGAAGCAGTGTGCCTGTGGAAGTCTCACCGAAGGCGTGAACTGAATTGAAAAGCCCGCTTCTGACAACGATGGCTGCATACAAGACCAGAATGAATGAAACCGCAGCCAGTATCGGTGCAGCTATTGAGAAGGTTGTTTTATTCTTCCTGTGAACGGCGGCTGCATGAAGAAAGCCCGTGAGCGTAAGCCATGGGATAAACGACGCGGTCTCAACAGGGTCCCATGCCCAGAACCCCCCCCAGCCTAATACTAAATACGCCCAGACGCCGCCCACCGCTATGCCCATTCCAAGGAACAGCCAGGTGAACCTTGCCCACTGCCTGCTTAA
Organism: Candidatus Methanoperedens sp.; assembly: GCA_027460525.1. Taxonomy (NCBI): domain Archaea; kingdom Methanobacteriati; phylum Methanobacteriota; class Methanomicrobia; order Methanosarcinales; family Candidatus Methanoperedentaceae; genus Candidatus Methanoperedens; species Candidatus Methanoperedens sp. Next base: position 34,840 of record JAPZAS010000034.1, on the reverse strand, counting down.
TTCCTCCCAGCCGTCATCTTTTGTAAGCAGATATACGATGGCTGCTGCAAATGGTATGGTTATGGCTGCATAGCCGATGAACATCAACGGCGGATGAACTATCATCCAGAAGTTTACGAGCAGGGTGTTCAAACCGTTGCCGTCTGGAGGCACAAAATTAGGTGGCAGGGTGCCCTTTGCGATTAAATCAACAAGCTCTGGCCTCTCGAGTATGGGCTTAAATGGGGTCTGGATCAGTGTGAGTATTATCAAGTATATTCCTATCAATACAGTAATTATTTGCGTTCTCCTTGCCAGAGCATTTGCATGCTTTGTGGTTTGTGCGAGCCATGCTGCGGAAAGGAATACCACCCATACCCATAAAAGATACGTGCCTTGTTGCCCTGCCCATGTGCCTGATATTTTATAGATTAAAGGAAGGTCACGGCTGGAATACGTCCACACATAATCGTAGGTAAAATCGCTCGCCACGAAATAATACGTCAGGAGCAGATAGGCAAAGGTGAGAAGCCCAGTTGTTAAAAATATCAGAGGCGAGGCAAACCTTGCCAGGATGTCGCTATTTAGCCGTTCTTTCAATAACAGCCCTAAAAGTGCGACTGCGCTCACCACAAGGCTGATATAGAGTATTGCATTACCGAGGGTTATCATGTTATTTGCTCCTTATCGTATCTCTCACCTGCGTCACTATGGGGAGTAAATATCCTGCATCCACAGCGCCGGGCACTCGTTGAAGCACGTTACCTTTTGCGTCCATGAAAATTAAATAAGGTGGATAGCTCACGCCGTATGTGTTCGCCATATCCCTATCCACATCGAGATCCATTGCCACGAGAACATAATCATTTTCCAGTATTTTTTTTACCTGCGGATTCCCCAGAGTATCTGTCTGGAATTTCGCGCAGTACTGGCACCATACTGCCCAGAAATACATCAGAATCGGCTTGTTTTCCTGCTGGGCTTTCTGGAATCCTTTGTCAAGGCCAGCTGCTGAATGATACCATGTAAGACCCCCGAGGTAACTATAGTTTTTATCGGTCAGCCTGAAATCCTTGAGGGCGATATTGTAGGAGCCGTATGCCATGGATATGATTAATATCAATACAAGTATTGTCTGCAGTTTCTTGGTTTTCATATGTTGACCTCTAATTAGTCGAATTTAATATAAGTGTATCTGCTTTTTGTTTTTCTCGTCGTTTTTTTTCAATATATTCTTTGTAATCATATACTTTACGATATGTGTAAACTCATATTATGGGTATTGTCAGAATCTTTAATCCTATGAGGAAATAAACAGCAGAAACAATACCTATTGCAATCATGCTCTGCTGTAACTCTTTTTTATTGTTTGATAACTTTTTGCTGATAAGATAGCCTGCCCATACAGTAAAAAGAAACCCTGCTACCAGTAATAGAATCTGCACCTGATTTATGGTGTCAAAGTCTACGGAGAATTCCCATACTTGCCCGAAAAATCCCCCTATCTTTCCTGCGATGAAAAACAGCCCTTTGAGCAATCTGAACATGTTTTCTGCGAGATAAACGGTAAGGCTGAGGGGAATGAAGGCATAGGACAGCTCTATAAACTTCTGCTTCGTACTCTTACCTGAGAAGGATGCCCTCGTAGAGAGGTACATCAAGCCTGCTGCGCCCAGTGTTATCAGTGCGAATATGATAATAGCCCACATATTCCTCCAGTAGAGGTCAAGGAAAGTGATAGAATTGTAGGGAAGTGTGGATTTGACAAAATTGATGATCATATTTCTGAACTGGAAGCGCTCCATTCCCATTACAAAGAGAAATATTACAATAATGCCGTGGACCAAATAGGCTTCATCAAGATGCTTTTTATTCGATTTTATTATATCTGCTCCGGGAAGCCTCGGACTTATTCGTATGTTGTCCTGTGAACATGATTTCACACATTCCATGCACATGATGCAGTAATTGTTGCGCTCTATCGTCTGCGGGAATTCCCCGACAGGACAGGCTTTCCCTGCCTCGTTTCCAATAACGCATTCTTTTATATCATGGTCTGCGCAAGTTTTCCTTGACTTGCAGCGAAGCTCTATTGCCGAGAGCATGGAGAAAACCCCGAGCACTAATCCGATAGGACAGATATAGCGGCAGAAACTTCGTTTTTCATATACTACCGCCATCACCACTGCCAGGCCCGTGAAGAACAAAAGCAGATAGGCAGTGTTGGGTGGATTCCTTGTGAACATAAAAAGATGGCGCTCGCCTGCGAAGATGAAAAGGAAGAAGATGACTGCAACCCAGAGATTGCGGTACTTTTCAGGATATTTCCGCTTAAGGCTGAACACGGACTGCGTCCAATCAACCGATGCACCTATCGGGCATGCGAAGCACCAGAACCTGGCGAAAATGATTATAGTGAAAACAAGGAGGGGATGCCAGATATCCCATATCATGGTTGTTGCAAAGGGTATCCCCCCGCGGAAGCGAAGGTCAGGCTCGCTCGAAAGACCGAAATAGATTATGATTAAAAGCGCAATAAGAAAAATTAAATTAATGGCTGGTCTGAAAAACCTGTTTTTGACCAGGTTCCTGAAATAGTAAACATCCAGCAGATCGGATTTTTCGTCGTTTTTATCCATGTACCTCAAATATAGCTGTGGAAGACATAAAAGAATCAAGCACTGAAACGGGTGGCCACGGCGTTATCACTGTTGCCATGCCTGCTATGAAAACCAGGAATATGGAAGGTGCTGGCATTAACCGAAGACCGATATCTCAAATCCGTACTGCTGAGTGGCTTCAGCAATAAAATTATTCAGGTTAGAGGTCGTTTTTATAACCAGTATATTATTTTCCTGGCTCACTTCATAAGACTTAAACCCGCGAGATAGGCTTGATTTTTTCAATTCGTTGAATTTCGCCAGCGGTGCTATGCTGTTATCCTTGATTCTAAATGCGATTTCTCCCTTTACTTCTCCAAGTATGCCTGTTTCGGATTTTACTATTCCAATATAACTCGCATCCGCAAATGAAGGTGCTGTGGTATTTATCTTTGCAAATCCCGCATTTTCATCGTCCACTTTTTCCAGGATGGATTTAAATTGGTCATATGCATTCGCATTAGTTGTAGAATTTATAAAGAGAGCCTGAACACTATTGGTTTTATCTTTAGAATCAAATATAAATGGCCGTGTAGAAACGATATTGTCAGCATCTGCTCCGGCATTTGATATAACATTTGCGTTTGCTTTGCCAACATCATGCAGTTCTACCCATGAGCCGTCGGGATATTCTGAATTCAGCATCGCTATAATTTGCGTTCCGTAAAAATTCGTATCATGCATAAATTTCTGCTCAAATCCTATTCCCTGTTTCAGATTCGCAAAATATGCCCATGTAATCCCGGGTGGAATAAGTTTCAAACCGTCACTTAATGATTTGAAATTATCAGGCAGGGAGAGTGCGGATAAGTCGATTGTCGGTGTCAGTGCTGGTGTTGCCAGCGTTCCTGCAAGTTTCGGTTGCAGGATTGGTATATAATCATCTCTTACAGCGGGTGTATTTGTCATCATTGCCCCTATTTTGCTGTACTCCTGGTCTATCAGCGCCCTTGCCTCCATGAGCGTCTTGCCTTCGGCTAGATATTCCTGGACTTTAGTGGCTTCTCCTACGCAGACATCACAGAATGAGGCATGTTCGTCGTATTGCCATTTATCATTAATATAGCAGTCCCTCAGAAAGCGATGCGGCTTGTAATCCGAGGCTTCGCTGCCGTGAGACCCGCAGCCGCAGTAGCATGGTATTTGCTCAAGTATTTCTGGATGTTCGGTTGCGTATTGATAAGCTTTCAATGTTATCGGGTTGGTATAAGCAAAACTTGGAAGTTTTACTCCGCTTTCTGATGGTTTCGTCGTGGTTTGTCCACCTGATAAAACAGCATACGCTATTCCAGCAATTACTAATAGCGCTACTATGCCGATGATTAATGTACTGCTTCCTTTCTTTTTCGGAATTTTTTCACTTTTTGCTTTTACGTTTTTCGCTTTCTTTTCGGGCTTCATTTTTCCGCCTCTTTTATTTTGCTAATCCCCGTATTTAAATACGGGGTCTTTTACAATGTTCAGAAATGTTTCTGTATCCGTATATCCCGGTATTCTTTTTATCTCAGTGCCGTTTGAGTCAAGAAATATCTCGGTTGGTGTTCCAAATACTCTGAAATTTCTGGTCTCATTTTTTTGTTTGTCCACATCTATGGAAACCGATATGAAGTTTTCGTTTAATGTCTTGATTACGCTCTGGTTTGTGAAGCTTTCCTCTTCGAATTTCTTGCACCAGCCGCAGTATTGCGACCATGCATACACGAATACCGGCTTGCCCTGTACTTTTGCAGCTTCGAGCGCCGCAGTGAGGTTGGTATCGAATTTCACTCCTTTTAACGTCAGTTTGCCGGCATCAGAGCCAGTTGATTGCGCCAGGTAGCCTGCGAATAGCACAAGCAGGGCAAGCAATACGTAAATCCATTTCTTCACATCTATCTCAGTTTACAATACATGTAAAGTAATATAAGGATTGTGGTTTGAACCGATGCCTGTAGTTCATTTCGGAATAATAAAAAAGATTGAGGAACCTGATGGCTCCTCTGCACAATTTAAAGGCTTTTAAGTGACGTCAGTAGTACCCGTACCCTCCGCCTCCGTACATTCCAGAAGTAGTTGCCGTCGCTGTCGGGCTGGCTTTTATTGATAATATCAGGTGCAAAACAACATTGACAGGTTTGGACGTGCATTTGTTGTAACTTGTTTTAATTGGCATTGTGTTTTATCTACTGAAAACATCAAGAATATTTAGAAATTTTAAAGCAAATTAGGTTTTAACTTAATTTTTATAAACCGCAACCTACATAAAAAAAGAAGTTTCTAATAATCAATCAGTGACCGGACTCCTAATTCATTTTTCCTATTGCCGGTCACAACCACCTCCACTATATTCAATCCTCTTTAATGCACAAGAAAATATGCTTGTGAAATGCGTAGGTGGTATTGTTGTACGAAGGATTTCCAAACAAGCATTAAATGTAGGTTCACAATTTTTAACTATACATTGTTTTAATTTACATTTTATAAACCAAAAACCGCTTAAAAAGGTATTTTCTATTTTACACTTATCGTAAACTATAAATGTACTTTACATGCGTTGTAAAGGTGAGAGTTTACATGCGAGGATATCGAACAAAATGAGTAATCATGCAGGAGATTGTGGGGCGAAACCGCTCCACCCTCTGTTTAAAAGTCTCGTGAAATTATGAGCAAACCTGAGGGCATCAAGTGTTCAAAATAATCATACTTTTGATTTTAATATCAGGAATTTTTCTGGTTAATCCTGTAATGGCAGATCAGGATATGACCTCTCACCTGATATGCCCCTGTGAATGCGCCATGGTTATTTCAACATGCGGTTGCTCCACAGCAATACAGGTTAAAAAAGAGATACTCCAGATGAAGGAAGCTGGTTTTTCAGAAAATCAGATGTTTTCAGCGCTTCAAACAGAATACGGAATGGAGATTCTGGCACATCCTGAGAAAGTCCATTCAATACCACTGTGGGTAGCAGGTGTACCACTAGCCCTTATATTTGTGTTTCTTGGATTCATTCTAATCAAAAAACCGAATCCGGATATTATACCTGTTTCTAATAAGAAGTACGAAAAACGGTTTGAAGAGGAATATCGGAAATTTGTCTCCGAGATAGAGGAAATGTGAAAATTGCTCTAAAGGAATCAATTCCGGTATTCATAATACTATTTTATTTCATAAGTACTGTCTCAGCTCAAACTAGTGAGACCATTCCAGGTGGAAAAAATAGTACTGAAAATATTACATCAAACATCCAGGAAAACATAATCAGAATCGTGGGAAATAATTCGATTAATGGACGTAATCTGAGCAATCAGAACTACAGTATACAGGTAGTCCTTGACCATATTTTCATTTCAAAGAAAAACAATTCTCTCGAAATTTCCGAAATTGTTGTGTTCAGGAATGAAGGCCCTGAGATTTACTACAGCAAGGATAACCATACTTTCTTTGCAATATCAACGCCTTCAGATGTGAAAAATCTGAAGACCCTGGCAATGGAGTGCTGCCTTGTGCAGGACGATGGGGTGGTGTATATGGATCCGATGCAGCCCATAAAGCATGGAGATAATTTTGAGATGCAGGTATCATATACACTTCTTCCCAAAGGTTCAGAGTACGTATATAATAAAAGTGCCATGTACAATACCACTTCTCTTTTGATATTCATTGATAAGAAAAGTGGAGTGGGTTTTGATGGCTTGTATGAGACTTTAAAGCTTAACGGAAATGAATATAATGTTATTTCTTTTAAGGATCTTAACGCCGGAGAAATAATCAGCATTCCAATTAAATTGGCGCAAGAGCAGGACTATCTTTATGCAGGGATTGGTCTGCTCTCCTTATTTTCAATGGGTATGGTTTATCGTTTTAAGGAAAAAATCTTCAGAAAGCGAGGAAAAGAGTACACATTGGAGGAACTTGAACTTGAGAAAAGAAGGATTTTCCATGCGATTCACGGATTTGAAAAACATGCAGGGGCTGAAAAATCCGAGGAGTACGTGAGACTAATGGAGGAATATAAACAGAAAGCAATTCAGATTTTTATTAAAATAGATAAAATAAACAATAAAGGTCAACCTGAATTATTAAAAAGAATGGATGAAACGCAAACAAAAGTTAACTAAGACTAATTAGAAGGATTTGGAATGTCAATATCAAAAAAACATAAAGATAAAGGAAAAATATTGAAAGAAAAACAAACGAAAAAACTGCCTTTTATGAGCATTTTGTTCGTGGTTATCGTTATTGCCATTTTCGGCGCTGCTTTATATTTAATTATGAGCACAACAGCGTCTTTGGAACCTGCGGACAAAGACGCTATTAAGATGACCATCACCATGGCAGGCTTTGAGCCCAATGTAATCAGGGCAAAAGTAGGGCAGACTGTGAAAATAAACTTGATAAATCCAGATAACTCAATGCATACAGACGGCGGCGGCATTCACAACTTCATGCTTAAAGCAGCGAACGTGAATATCACCGTGCAGCCTGAAAGCCAGAAAGTATTTACCTTTATCCCCACACAGCCAGGACAATATGACTGGTACTGCGACTCATGCTGCGGGGGTAAGGAGAATCCAAGCATGCATGGAACACTTATAGTGGCTTGAAGGAAATGAAATGGCAATCGACCCGCAGACGTTAACTCTTCCCATTGTAATGGTTGCAGGCTTAATTGACGGATTTAATCCATGTGCGTTTGCTGTGCTATTGTTGTTCATAACCTTTACTATGGGCATGCTCCAGATGAATGCAGACTACAGGTTTGGGCTGATGAAGGTTGGCTCGATATACATTAGCGGAATATTCGTAACCTACGTGTTGATTGGGGTGGGTATCCTCAGTTCCATATCGTTCTTTTCCATGACGCATACAGTGGGCAAGGCTGCCGCTCTTATTTCCATGCTGCTCGGTGTAGTTGTTATGAAGGATTACTTCATACCTGGCGGTTTTGGGCTTGTAATACCCAGAAGCATGCATACATCTATTAACAGTTGGATAAAAAAAACCACAGCACCTGGTGTCTTTGGTGCGGGCGTCCTTGTCGGGCTGTGCACTGTTCCATGCAGCGGAGGCATATATCTTGCTGTCCTTGGACTTTTATCACTGCAATCCACACTTGACCAGGGAGTGTTGTACCTGTTGCTCTACATCCTGATGCTCATAGTACCGCTTGCGGCCGTATTGCTCGCATCCTCAAACAGGATTGTAATTGACAAAATTATGGCGTGGCAGTCCGGAAACAAAACAAAGGTGCGACTGTTAATGGGCTCGTTCATGGTGGCCATGGGCTTCGTGATACTGTTGATGATATAATGAGAAGGATGGATATAAGGTCAAAATTAATTCTTGGTGCAGTTGCCATTCCGGCGGTCTTAATAATCGCTTACATCCTGTCCAGTGGCTCGCCTATATTAAGCAAAGCAAGTGGTGAAAAACAGGCAAACTGGGATACAAATAAACCGGCGAAACTTGAGCTTCCGGAATTCGTCCATAAGACCGGGCGTGTAGCAGAAGCCTACATCTTTGCAGTGCAGAATCAGGACAAGCTCATGTACCTTGCCTGCTACTGCGGCTGCGCCGGTATGCAGCACTCTGACAAACTCCTTTCGCATAAGAGCCTGAAGGAGTGTTACATCAAGCCGAACGGAGAATATGAGCCGCATGCATCTGAGTGCAAGCTGTGCAATGACATAACACTTGAAGCAAGGGACATGTTGATGAAAGGATATTCACTGAAAGAAGTAAGAAAAATCATCGATAATGAGTATTCAGGCAGAGGCGTAGGAACAAATACGTCGCTGCCGCCGTAGGAAATTACTTATCGAAATCTTTAATATCCTTTACGTGTATTGTAAACTCATGGTTAAGATAGATCAGATAAATATTTCAAACGGTGGTCTCACCAAATTCTTCAGTCCTATCGAGGCTTCAATACTGAAGACCTTATGGAAGGGGGGTGAAATGACTACATCACAGCTGACAGGAAAGACAAAGATTCCATTGACAAGCGTAGCTGGCACTCTTGATCGGCTTGTTAAAGCAGGATATACAGCAAGGCGCACGGAAAACATAAACGGCAGGGTGAAATATGTGTATGCGCCGGTTTTTTCCGAGGAAGAAGTTGCAACTGAAATCACCACTAAAATCCTGGACAGCCTTGTGGATGCTTTTGGACCTCTTGCGCGTGAGAATTTCTCAAAGTACAGTGGTAGGAAATGAATATATTTGGTGAAATAAACTGCTTCGGCACGTGCTTGAAGTTATCCTATTTTGCTCCTTTTGTAGCGCTATTCGTAGTTATTTCAATAGCCTTAGTAGCAGCTAGCGTAATGCTCAAAAGACCGAAGCAAAGGCTTGTTACATTTGTTTCTGCACAGGTTGCTATTCTTCTGGGCATATTTGCGACGTTTTACCTTATGAACTGCAGCTATATGCTAACATTTTATCTCTACCTTGCTTATGTGATAATTTCCACAGTGCTGATATTCGGGGTTGTCCGATATTATGACCGTATAATGATTAAGCGCCTTGATGCTAAGCCTGCAAGCGATATAATAAACTGGCCTCAGGAATTTGTGGACAGCCTCGCGTTAGCGAAGCTTTATTATTTCGATTCGGCAGTGCCAAGAGCTTTTGCTGCTGGCAAGTCTATATTTGTATCAATAGGGCTTCTTGAGATATTGAATGACGATGAGTTGAAGGCGGTATTAGCGCACGAGGCATGGCATATCCGCAATAATTCAAGGACGCCGTTTCTAAAGCAGCTTGCTCTGATGACCTTTTCATCTCATTCTGAATCTGAGCTTGAATATATGGCAGATTGTTTTGCTGCAGAAATAGCAGGCAGTGAAGCGCTTTTTTCGGCGCGCAACAAGTTAGATAAAGTATTTACTTAAAGAAAAACAGTGACGAAAACATGTGTTAAAGTAAGTACTGCTGATTTATTACTCGAAATGCTCAGCACTCATCCCAACATGCTGAAGGGCATTCATCGGCTATCCTCGTTTAAAGGGCTATCAGCGTATTAATTTTTACGGTTATTTGTACTCTAAATTTTAAAGTTTTATCCATTTTTTACTTATTTTTATAAAGCGAAAACTGCTTAAAACAAAAAGCTCCAATTACAAGCATTCAAGCGCTGAGGAGCGAAAAAAATACGCTGCTCACACCATAGATTACTTTACATTTACCGTAAAATACATATATCGATACATACATAAAGAAAATCAAAGCAAAAGGAGAAGTGAACATGCAAATAGACCCTATCTGTGGAATGCAAGTGGATGAAAATACAGCACAATATAAGACAGAGTATAAAGGAAAGACCTATTATTTCTGTGCGCCTGGATGTAAGAAAGCGTTTGAGTCAGAGCCAGAGAAATATCTTAAAAGTGGACCCGTAGGTATGGGTGAGAAGAAGCCCTGGTGGAAGTTCTGGTAGGTTGTTTTCGCAAAATACAAATCATACTTTTCTGAAACACGAGATAAAATCATAAACAGTGGAGGTATATGAATGGGAGAAGAATCAAAGACCCCGTATTTAAATACGGGGAATAACAAGAGCAAGCATACATTACTGATGATACTCGGCTGCCTGGTGCCGCTTGTAATCCTCGGGATTCTGTGGCTTGCAGGAGTCTCGCAGAACATAATTTTTTTCGGGATACTGTTGCTCTGCCCGGTAATGCATCTTGTGATGATGAAAAATATGAACCACGGGAATATTGAAAGTAAGATAAATAATAACGAAAAAAAAGAGGAATTTACATGAGAATAACAGGTATTACAATAGCACTTTTGATCTTGATTGCAATTGCAGTTAGCGGGTGTTTATCAAACAGCGAGGCACCTGTTGATCTATCTGCACCGAGAGAGAATTCAGATGCAGGAGTACAAATTACTGTTACTTATCTTCCGGATATTACCGATGCCACCGCGTTTGACATTAAAGTGACTGCCCATAAGGACTATGACGATGATTTTAAGAACAACTCTTATCTGCGGGATTCCAGTGGCAAAACATATCAACCTCTATCTTATGAGGGTGAAGGCGGGCATCATGCAAGCGGAACACTGCGATTTCCAAAGATCGAAAGCAAGAGTTTTGAACTTGTGATCAAGGACGTTGCAGGGGTAAATGAGAGAATCTTTAAGTGGTAAGAATATGTCAGAAGCCTGGGGTATCAAAAGCCTTTTAAAAAATCCCATTATTTTCGGAGCAGGCATCGGGATACTTGTAATACTCTTCAATATCTCGATCGCTTCCATAGGAGAAGGCTCGCTTCATAAAGGATTTCAGGTATTTCTTACCAACGGGATATTCGTTTACCTCATTCCCTTGGCAGTAGGCGTTCAGATGGGGCTTTTCAAATATCACAGGAACATCACAGCCGAGAAAAAATTATGCGGCTCGGAGAAAGTCGGCGTAGCGGGCTCAGCAACTTCGTCGCTAACGATGGTAGCATGCTGCCTTCACCATGTGAGCGATTTCTTACCTTCAGTAGGTTTTATTCTCGCAACATCGTCGTTCCTTATTCAGTATAAAGATGCCATAATAATCATCGGGCTCCTTGCCAACATAGCTGGAAGCTCCTACATTGCAAGAGCAATTTTAAAAGATAAATCGATTATTGCTGATGCAAAAAAATCTATGGTCTAACGGCATGATATGAAAAAAATTTACATTATAATAGTTATGGCTGCTGGCTGGCAGTATCCTTTCTATACATATCAGATTCCAGAAAAAGCATCTTCACAGAGAGACTGGGCGACATGACGTTGACAAGATACGAGACTGGAGAGGCTGCTGCGCAGCAGATATCGAACATGTACGGGCTGAAGGAAATACCACTGGCGAAAGCTTACTCCGCAGTGTACAGGAGTAGTAATGGCACCATGCGTATCTGGGTCGCCGAAGCTCCAGACCATAATACTGCAAACGATGCCTTCAATGCCATGAACTCCATGCTTGGAGGTTCAACAGGACATGAAGGGCATGAATACTCGGGCGACGTGGGACAGACAGATTCGCATAAAGGGCACGGCAATGCTGGCATGATGAATGGAACCATACCCGTGAAAGTGGACATTATTGAGTTTGTGAAGCCAGATGTTTATATGATGAAAGCGAACAATGCAATCAATTACTATTATTTTAAAATGGATTACAGGTTGGGGAGAGTTTACTGGATAATTTTTGATTCTCCGGATACAGGTTATCAATTGTCGATTGTGAAGCAGGCTGTAATGAATATATAGGGGGAGCTATGAGGAAAAATAAATCAGAAATATACCTTGCAATATTCATAGTCGCTGTAATAGCAGCAACGGCGTTTCTATATCTCCAGACACAGGAAAAAAATAGCTCTGGCATCTTTCCTGAAAAACTTGGTGATATGAACCTCACCCTCTATATGGAGGGAGATGCAGCCATAGGGGAAGTCAAAAACCTGCATGGTGGAGCTGTGGTACCGGAGAATGCATACATAGCAAATTACAGGAGCACAACAGGTAATAAAGCTAAATTCTGGGTATCGGAGTCTAAAAGTAGCGAAGAAGCAACATCGCTTCTTGCGGCTATGAACAGCAGGGTGGGAAAAACAGGAATGTTCAGCGAGTCCACATCTCTGGACATAGAAGGTATTACGGTTTATTTTGTGAACGGGCTAAATCCAGAATTAGGTCTGTACCATTACTTCTATGCCAAGGATAAAAGGGTATTCTGGATACAGATCGATAACCCGGATGAAGCTTACAGGAAGAGCTTCGTGAGTGAAGCCATAAAAAGGATTTAGGTGGTTTGTGATGAAAAAGTTTTTCGGCAACCTTATTGCGCTTGGATTTATAGCGCTCATGATTTTAGTTCTCATCTCAGGTCTTTCAGTGCTCCTCGGTTACGAAAAACCTGAAAATATCGAAGGCGGAGGACACCATGACCTGACAGGATATGCGTATGGCAAATGGGCAGCAACACTTCTTAGCATCGGGATTTTTTCTGTTTTCGTGCTCAGCTTCCTTACCCCACTGAAGAAGCAGAACTGGCGGACCCTGGGGATATACGAGGCGTTCATAATAGCGCTGTTCTCGGAGATGTATGGCTTCCCGCTTACGATATATGTTCTCTCTTCGCTTTTCGGACTGACATTGTCTTTTGGACATGCTGAAGGGCATCTGCTGGGAGTGCTCCTTTCAAAAGCAGGTGTAATGAGCATGGAAACTGCATGGGCACTGGTGATGGTGGCAAGCAGCGCCATCATATTCCTTGGTCTATTCCTGATGTCAAAGGGCTGGAGCATGATACATGCTTCTCATGGAGAACTTGTGACCGATGGCATCTACAGGTATGTCAGGCATCCACAGTATCTGGGTCTTATTGTAATAACCGTCGGACTGCTCGTCCAGTGGCCCACCGTAATCACGCTTGCCATGTGGCCTGTTCTTGTTTTAATGTATTACAGGCTTGCGAAAAAAGAAGAAAAAGAAGCTGGTGAGGCTTTTGGCGAGAGATATGAAGAGTATAAACTAAATACGCCGATGTTTTTGCCATCTATAAGAAGAAATTTGCCATCTCAGGCCGTATCATGACTGCAATACTCTGGACCTCACTCATACTTCTGGGAGTATCATCAATCCTCCCAAAAGCCTATAATTCAAGGTTCATTTTTGGAGGGCTTGGCTGGGTATTCCTTTCCATATACTGGTTTTTGCAGCCGGGAACTTATATTGATATTCAGGATTATGTTAATGCCTTTCTGGTAGTCGCCGCAGGAGGAGTATCCCTTTTCATAGCATATATTATGTTCCGGGCAAGGGATACGAAAGAAAGCGATTACGATGTATTTATTTCATTATCAAGGGCCGCATCCGTAGGTGGTTTCCTGTATTTCTTGTTTGCAGAAATAGGCTTCTTAAATACAAAGATAATTTCAACGGTCACTGACCAGGCAATCTGGGTCACCGGAAAATTTGGTGTTTCCGTTGTGCAGGTAGCATGGAACAAGCTTGCGGTCAACGGGATGGTTGTTGAAATAATACTTGCCTGCACAGCTATCGAAAGCATTGCCCTATTTTCAGGTATAATCTCCTCTGCTACAGGTGCGCCTGCTGCACGGAAACTCAGGGCGTTTATGATATCAGTGCCCGTAATCTATATCCTCAATCTGCAAAGATTGGCTTTCACCGCTTCTGCTTATGGATTTAGCTGGTTTGGGACACCGGATGAGAGTTTCCATATTTCGGAGCATATTATTACCAAGGCAGGCTCTCTGCTGGCGCTCTTTCTTATTTCATATATGGTTCTTAAAACCCTTCCTGAGGTCTCGGATATGATCGATGGTACGGTGAAGATGATGAGAATAGAATTCCACAGGTTAACGGTGAGATGACTGTGAAAATAAAAGTGAATTATGATTTTACCCAGCAAGAACTGGTTGGCGAAACGGATGTTTTTGAAATTGCAGAAGGAGCTAAACTTGGAGATTTGTTGCGGATAATCGACACCAGGATTATGGAAGCTGGAAAAAATAAGGGTATAGAGACCACTTATAAAACCACGCTGGTAAATGAAGGATTGAATGGATGTGTGGTTTTTATTAATGGTTCTGCGCGGGAAAACATGCTGGAACAATTGCTGCATGACGGTGATAAGATTGAATTCGTCTATGGATTCTGCGGGGGATAATAATGAGCGGATTGATTGATTTCATAAATCAAAATTATATTGAAGGCATCATCAACGATACAAGCTATAATCATTTTGACATGATCACATATGTCATCATTTTATTTGCAGGTATATATGCTGTTCTTAAACTATTGAATAAATTGAAAATCAAGGTTGATGAAGAGTTTGTGATTGCCACGATTCCTTATATTTTCATGGGTTCAGTATTTCGAGTAATTGAGGATGCAAATCTACTGAATCCTCCTATCAAATATTTTTTTATTACGCCGCTTATTTACTTTGTAATCTTTGCGATATGTTTTGGTATTCTCCTTTTAACCAAATATCTTGAGAAAACCCGGAAAATAAAGAGTTACGCTGGCATGTATGCAACTGCTGGAATAATAATTTCTGTTGCAGGCATTATCGTTCTTGCTCTTTACTCTAAAATCAATCTGAAAATTGATATTTTACTATATAGTCTGATGCCGACAGTGGCATTGACCGAGTCCGTTAAAAGAATATCCCCTGTGATTAAAATGGCATATCTTCGCAGCAGAATCTATTCATTTGCGATATTTTCATTTTTACTCGATTCATTTACAACATATATAGGCGTGGATCTGCTGGGCTATACCAACAAACACCCTTTCAGTTCCTTCCTTCCCTCGATTTTTGGAACAGGAATTATATTGATTCCTTTATCCTTGATTTTAGTCATATTGATAATCCTGTTGCTTGAAAAAGACTCAAAGAAGGATCACATTGAGGATGAGAAATATATGTGGGTGCTGACATTGATTGTTCTTGGTTTCTCTATGGGTGCCAGGAATTTGCTCGGAATGGTACTTGGAGTTTAGTGTTTGTGCATTATCGGCTGCCCGAGTACCCGGAGATTAAACAGGAAAAAGATTAAAACAAATATCAGTACAGGGATATTGCTGTTCTGGACTCAAGGGTTTTCGGTTTACAAAATTAAAGAGCTTTTCTTGCCCTGAATAGGGATAGCGTACCAAAAAGCGTCGTATATCTGGCTGTCTCTTCGACATGGTCAAAACCAGCTTTCTGCATCATCTCCGGCAGCAAACCTCTTATGTTATCTCTTGTTTCTTCAAGATGCCGGAATATCAGGGATATCAAATACGTCAGTGCATTATGAGGTTTTCCAAAGTCAGCGACATGCAATTCTCCCCCGGACCGCAGAACCCGCAATATTTCTTTAAATGTGCGGGCTTTGTTTTCCCGAGTCAGATGATGAAATACCAGGCTTGAAACTACACGGTCAAAAGAGCTGTCAGGATACGGCAATTCAAATGACATCCCGAGGTCAAGTTTAATGTCAAGACCTTCACGAATTATTTTTGTCTTTGCCATCTCGAGGATTTTAGGATCTCCGTCAAGCCCCCTCACTTCAGCTTCGGAATTGACTTTCTTGATGAGAATAGTGAGTGTAGCAGTACCGCAGCCTATGTCAAGGACACGATAAGCTTTTTCTATCTTTGCCTGCACGATAAGGCAACGCTTGAATATGGACTCGCGCATGAACAACTGCATTATCGGATCATACAAAGGTGTTAACCACTCATGGCTGAGCGCCGGGATATATTTATTTAAATTCCTGTCCATACATTAATTCCTTTTTAGATAAATAATGAATGAGCTCCCTTCCCTTTCAAGTTTCTTAATCTCATCACCCGATTTTTTCGTCCATGCATCGATGTTATGAGGCGCCTCAGAATCATCGGTTATCACTTTAAGTATCTCGCCACTTTCCATCTTTTCCATCTGCCATTTTGTCCTGATGAAAGGATAAGGGCATGTCTCCCCTCTTACATCCAGTACAGTATTTTGTATTTTCTCCGCCATCGCTGCACTAGATTGAAGGTGATAATTTTTTATTTGATTTGTGCTTTATAAAATTAAGATATAAATGCATTAAATTTGCTTTTTTGAAAATGTATGCTAATTCCAGTGAATCCTTATATCTTATTATTCTCTCATTAGACCTTGGCGAGCAGTTTAGTGTATTTCTTTTCAAACTCGCCCTGGCACGTACTGCAGCAAAAGAAATAATCTGTGTCTTCAAATTTCTTTCTTACCGCATCTCCTGCCATTTTCTTATTGCAATAAGAACATGTCAGGGTTATGCTGGAAGAGGCGAGCGGGATAGTTGAATCCTTTGTGAATGCGTTTTTTACTGATAATATGCGGATGTTATTCACATCTGTGAGGTTTATCTTCTCCTGTATCGCAAGAATTCGCTGCAAATTCCCTGCTACCCTTGATACTATGGCTGTTTCAGAATCGGAGGTTACATACAGTTCCTTAACTTCTTCAAGCCCCCGGAGCTCTTCAGTTATCCTGCTTATGGCGCCTGGCTTTGCATCTACAAGTAATATGGCTTCGGTTATCCCAAGTTTGCTGTTATCAATGTCTATGGTGAATTTACTGATAATTCCGAGTTCAAGAAGCCTGTCCACACGGCTCTTGACTGTAGGCACACTTGTAAGACAGCGCTTTGCAATCTCCTGGAATGACTCCCTGCTGTTGCTCTGCAGATGGGTCAATATCTTGACATCGAGATTGTCCAGTTCTACCATTATATTACTTTACAGGCAGTGTAAACATAAGTACTTTACGGTTTAAGGTTAATTTCACAAATTCTTAGTGCGTTTGATAAAAGCAATCTCCTCGGTCAGTTTCTCATTTTCCATGCGTAAAATGACCAGAGATGTCAGAAGAAGAATAAATGTAATAACGTTCACAAGGACAGTACCAATCACAGTATCTCCGCTGATCCCTCCTCCCCCGGGTCCTACAACCACAGGATGAACAGTGGCTCTATTCCACAGCCTGATAGAAAGGAAGCTTAAAGGCACACCTATAAAACCGACAATACCAAATACTGCTGAAAGCCTTGCCCGTTTCTCAGGTTCATCTATGGATTTTCTCACCATTAGATAAGATAAATAACTTAAAAAAAGAAAAGTGAGGTATTAAGCCTTACATCCCATGTTACCCAGAACGCGCCCCATGCCGATCTTGCCCAGAGCGAGCCAGTAATCAGGGTAAGGAGTGCAAATATCACTCCAATCTCTGATGCTGAAATTGCTCTAATGTCCCATTTTTGCTGCTTTGTTCGGAGATACAGGATACTAGAAACAAATACAATGGCGAAAGCCAGATATGCTGTGACAGCTATGGGAACATGAAAATAAAATATCTTGAAATTTATGGGATCACCACTAGCATCCATGGGATTGATGGGAATAGGGGCGATGAAGAATATCAGGTATATTGAAACAACCAGCGCTACTACTGTTAGTGAAAAAAGCGTTTTTCTGAACATGTTTAAACGTCTCTGATTTATAGCATAATTAATTTCGTTGCTATATTGGTTTCCATTTACAATAATGAATAAATATTTTAAATTTTTTGTATTTTTTAAGCACAAACCATTTAAGCAGCCTAATATGTGTAGATTTTATAAAGAATAGTTAAGATGATCTTTAATTTAGAGTCTGCAATACAATCTTCTGCCCCTTTAATAACCACACTGATAAGCCTATTTTTTACCATCTCTGTTTTTCGCCAGTATTCACAAAGGAGGAAAATATATCAGTATATCTGGGGAAATGGGCTTCTTATTTTTTCATTTACGACTCTATTTGAGTTCGTTTCTGAAATCTATGGATGGACTATACCTATGTATCGGGCTTACTATGTACTAATAGCCTCCCTTGTTGCTATTCTGGGACTTGGGACAGTTTATCTTTTCAACAGGCGCGCTGGAAGATATTTAACTCTTTATTTTGCTGTAGTTATAGCCGTTTTAATAGTCTTAACCCTGAATGCCCAGGTGGATACCGGAAAACTGAAAGAAAGAACGGTAGGAGGCAGTGCCATGCCCGCCAGTGTCAGAACAATATCCCCATTTCTTACAATTCCCGGTTCCATCGCATTAATCGGCGGTGCGTTATATTCCTGGTACATTTCACGAAGAAAATATAACTTATTCATCGCATTAGGTGCCCTTCTGGTGGCATCTGGAGGCGGTCTATCCAGATTCGGCATGGAATGGGCGCTATACTTACTTGAACTGTTTGGCGTTGCTGTAATGTACATCGGGTTTATAAAAAGTGAAGATATAATAAAAAAGCGTGTTTAGATTTCATTTTCTTAAAAAACAATACCCTGCCGAATATGAAAACTTAAAGGGAAAACCGCTTAAATGAAAAAGAAGATAATTGGTTTATATAGACATACTTCGGAGAGAAGATTACGAGCAAGCTGTATAAAAAAATTTTAATAGCAACAGATGGGTCTGATTATACCAAAAAGGCGACAGCACATGCGATAGAAATCGCAAAGCTTTGCGGAGCAGATCTTCATGCGATTTATGTCGTGGACACAAGATATGGTTGTGGTACTGAATCCTGCATTCTTGCCGATACATCCCCTGAAAGGTTGAAGAGTATTTTGGGATGCCAGGGGGATACAGCCATAAAATATATCGAGAAATTGGCAAATAGAGAAGGTATCCATACTGAAAGATGGATAGTTGAGGGGAACCCGGCTGAGGAGATAGTGAGAGCTGCCAGGGAAAAAGGTATGGATATAAAGGATGCCGCATCCTTTGAGGCTGTGCCCGGACATGGCATCAGAGTGGTTATAGATGGGAAGGACGTGCTTGTAGGTAACCGCAGGCTGATGCAGATCAACGGTCTCGACACGGCGCATCTTGAGCAGAATATCCAGATCCTTGAGATCCAGGGCAAGACCGCAATGCTGGTTGCTGCAAATAAAACGGTTATGGGCATAATAGCAGTTGCAGATACCCTGAAGGAGAACTCAGCAGAAGCTGTGGCTGAGCTAAAAAAGATCGGGGTTGAAACGATAATGCTCACAGGCGATAACGAGAGAACTGCAAAAGCGATTGCACTGCAGGTCGGAATAGAGCGGGTTATTGCAAATGTTGCTTCCCGGAGAAAAGGCAGGGGTAATAAAGAAATTGCAGGCAGAGGGAAAGGTTGTTGCAATGGTAGGCGATGGCATAAATGATGCTCCGGCTCTTGCGCAATCGGACATAGGCATAGCAGTAGGCAGCGGCTCTGATATAGCAAAGGAGACAGGCGGGATAGTCCTGATTAAAGACGACCTCAGGGACGTAGTAGCAGGGATCAAGTTAAGTAAGGCCACGATGAAGAAAATAAAGCAGAACATGTTCTGGGCGCTTGGATATAATACAGCCGCCATACCTATAGCAGCCGTCGGGCTATTGAATCCGATAATTGCGGCGGCTGCCATGGCAATAAGTTCTCTCTCGGTTGTAGCGAACTCCGCGCTCCTTAAAAGATTCAAGTTCGAAAGGGCTGTCTGATTATTGACACGATTAGGTGTTCATGTATGTCATAAAAGCAAACGGTAAAAAAGAGGAATTCAACCTTGAAAAAAATCAGAGGTTCGCTTACAAGGGCGAGAGTTGACAGAGTAATTTCTGATGAGATCATAGAACCTAATTACGTTCAAATTTATAAATTATAAGTTATTAAAAATCGAAATCACAAGATTATGGACGAGAAACAAGAGTACTACTCACTGGTAAAAAATGTGTTTAAAATATTAGCTCCTTTTTATGATACTGTAACTATGCCCATCTCAAGAATAAGGGATACGGTAGTAGATTTTACTAATGCAAGAAATGGCTCAAGAATACTGGATGTCGGTACAGGAACAGGAAAGCAGGCATTTGCATTTGCGAAGAAGGGGTATGATGTTACTGGTATCGATTTGTCAGAAGCCATGCTCAAAGTCGCCGATAAGAAAAATAATTATGAAAATGTGAAATTTGCAGTAGCAGATGCTTCAAATCTGCCTTTTAAGGATAACAGCCTTGATGTTTCCGGTGTGTCCTTTGCCCTGCATGATATGCTTCTTCCTATAAGAGAAAAAGCATTGAAAGAAATGGTCAGAGTCACCAAACCAGGGGGAATGATAGTGATCGTTGATTATGCCCTGCCTGAGAACAAGATCGGTAGATTCTTGATTTATCACTTTGTTAAACTTTATGAGGGTAAATACTATATAGAATTTATAAAATCTGAGTTTGAAGCATTGCTCAGAAAATCTGGAATCGATATAACGGAGAAACTTCCTATATTGCTCGGGGGTGGAAGAATCTTAAAAGGAATACGACATTAAATTAAAGAAGGGAGAACAGAATCACAGATCACGTAAATAAACGAAGTTATGGATTAGGGTATACCTAAGTGCGGGTTTATTATAGTTACCATGCAGATTGGCAAGGACGCATGAATCTTATTTACTCGGGTCAGGCTCACCGGCGTGCCTGGATGAAAATTTTTATTTTTTCCAGAAATTCCTTTGAAGAATCCAGCGCAGTTCGTGCTTCTTCCTCATCCATAGCAAAATCCAGCCCGTAAATCGCATCGTGCCTGAATCTTCTGTATGAGTCAAGAATATTAGCTAAAGTCTCCAATTCCGGATACTCTTCCTTGAGATAAACAGGGATACATTCGTGGCTGCGCTCTTTTATACCGTCCCTGAAAAGGATCGCCCTTGCTGCATGAAACATGGCTGAATAACTCGAAATAGCCACAACTCTATAACGATGTATGGAAAGATTCGCAACAGCATCTTCGATATTGTTCGTGGAAAGCTTAAGGGAACGGAGGGCATTCTCCGTATCTGGCGATGTCCTTTTCAGCAGACCTTTCTGGAAACATTCTGCAAGCTTCATTTTAACCCGCTCCCGTAAAGCAGGATATGATTCGCGACAATTCTTTTATAGAATGCATCTCCTTTTTTTGCCATAGCTCTCCATTCTGATAATTTGAATACCGATATACTTACCTCTCTTTGCAGTTCTTCCTCCAATCTTTTGGCAGCTTTTATGAGGATTTCTTTCCTGGTGGGTGTCACTATCAGAAAATCCATGTCGCTTTTTTCGTCATAGCTCCCGTCTGCATAGCTTCCAAAAAGGGCAAGAGAGATTATATTCTGATCAATTTCAAGGAATGTTTCTTTCGGCTTCGATGACAGCACTAAAGTGATGCCGTATGCTTTTTTCAGAGGCGCAACCACGCTATTGTCAGAATCCAGCCTGTAAATATGGGCAAGCCCTTTTTCTTCCTTCGAAAGCATTCCGTCTTCCTCGAAGGACTTTACAGCATTGCTTACACTGGCAGGACTTACGTCAAGTACCCTCGCAAGCTGTTTTATGTGGAAAGAGGTATTTGGATTGGCCAGGAAATGAGCCAGGATTTTCCATTGCACATATTTTCTGAAGAGTTCAATCAAGTGAACCACCGTTCAATATATTAGACGCAAGTTCAGTATAAAAACCTATCTCCGCTTGTCTGCGTTTTTTGAGATAGGGATGTCTCGGACAAAGTCCGAGCATGTTGCTTGTGAAAGAGACCATACTGCACGACTGCGGCGACTGGAGAAGAACTGTGCGGGAGAAGCGGTTCTGCAAGCACATCGGCGCGCCGATATGTTCCCGTAGCAGCAACATTCCATTAGACCCGAACTCCTCGCGCGCACATTGATGTGATGGGCTTTTTTTGTGAGGAGAGAGGACGTGTAGTTTCTGGTTGGGGGCGCGATTCAACCAACAAACCCTAAATTACAATAAACCTCTTAATCCACTTAAATCTTCGACAATCTCTTCTTCCAGCCCCAGAACCTCCTCAATGAGCTTTTTCGGGTCTTCATACTCAATCTTTTCGATTTTCGAAGACTTGTATCTCGACGCTGAAATGTTATAATCATTCTTTTTAATATCTTCGATAGAGGCACTCCATGATTTTTCTGTCGTCTCCCAATTCCCATTTTTGAATTTTTTCCACTGCTCTATAAGGTCAGGAATATCATTCTGTTCTGTCGGATTTCTCTTGTCATCCAAACTGTAACCGTCAGCTTTCACCTCATAGAACCATACTTTCTCCGTCTGATCTCCTTTTCTGAATACCAAAACCGATGTTTTTACCCCTGCATATGGTTTGAAGCATCCAGATGGCAGAGATACTACAGCTTCAAGGCTGCATTTCTCCAGAAGCATCTTTCGTATTGCCATGTGAGACGAAGTCGTTCCAAACAACAAACCTTCTGGAACCACTACTCCACACCGGCCGCCATCATTCAGGGATTTGATCATATATCCCAAAAATAGAATCTCTGTTTTTGTCGAAATAACAGGAAGGCTGTCCTTTATCCTAGGTATATCAATGGAACCAGCAAAAGGAGGATTGGAAAGAATTACATCATATTTGGTATCGCTGGACTCAAATCCTTTAACGAGACTATCCTTATACCATACCTTGGATTTCTCTAGAGAGTGTAATAGCAGGTTCATAATGGCAAACCGAATCATTCTTACATCGTTGTCGTTGCCGTTAAGAGCCCTTGTTTGTAAAAACTCCCATTGAGAGTCTTTGAGTTTGTCTCCTGGTCCCCTTATGGAACCATTTTCTCTTCTTAAGAGTTCTGGAGAACTGCTCTTCGTTTTTATATGCTCATAGGCCATAACTAAAAATCCACCAGTTCCGCAAGCTGGGTCGTATATAGTCTCGCCAATTCTCGGATCCACCATATTTACGATGAACCGTATGATATGTCTCGGTGTAAGGAACTGTCCGTTTTTTCCTGCCGTTTTGACCTCAGAAAGCAAATATTCATACAAGTCACCTTTTACATCCGTATCCATTTCACGAAATTTGATTTCATCATTGATTATTCCGATGGCGTTCTGCAAAACTACGGGGTCCTGGATCATCAGGGCTGCATCCTTGAAAAGGCT
The DNA here is from genome assembly GCA_027460525.1 of Candidatus Methanoperedens sp. Classification (NCBI taxonomy): domain Archaea; kingdom Methanobacteriati; phylum Methanobacteriota; class Methanomicrobia; order Methanosarcinales; family Candidatus Methanoperedentaceae; genus Candidatus Methanoperedens; species Candidatus Methanoperedens sp. The sequence continues at coordinate 11,739 of JAPZAS010000034.1, read as the reverse complement.
CCCACCCAAAGGATTTATTGGTCCAAGTTTTCTCATAAAATCAAATACTTCGTCCCTTACAAATTTTAGAAGCTCAGGCCCAGTCTTATGATGCCATTCAGACCACCTATATTTTGCATTCTCACCATCAAAAACAGTGTTGTAGGGTGTCCCGGAGCGTCGACTCACCTTAGCCCTGACATCATCGTTCTCTTCCAGCATTTTTAAAAAAAACAGGTAACTGATCTGCTCTATGTAATCCACTGGGTTCGTAATCCCTGCAGCCCAAAAATAATTTGTAAGCCTTTTGATTGTTGATTTTGGTTCGCCGTTTAGCATTTCATTGATCTCCCAATTATAGAATTCATTCTGGAGTTATTCACAATACTTTCTCTAATTTTCATCATCTCCCGTGATGAGTAATTCGCAGTTTATAGTTTCACAGAGAAAAGTTGCATACCCGATGGTTAACGTAATAAATAAAATCGCATCTTCATTTTCCAGATCTCTTTTTTTACTTGTTGGATTTCCTGCATGGCGAATATTTGGATAATCGCTAGCAAATTTATACAATTTTTGTAGAGATACACAAACAGCATCATGTGGAAATAAATTTAACTCCCTACTGTTGTTCAAAGCTCTACCAAGAGTCTCATTAATATTTGTCCTATCTTTGACAATTTGTTCCAAAAGATTACAAGCTACTCTGATACAACTTTGTGGCTCGTTAGTTTCTCTTAATCTTGAAAGTGTATTCTCGAGTTCTACTAACATATCATTATTATGCGGATTTCCAGAAAGAGCTTTTTTAAGATGATTGATTTGACCTGCTAAAATACCATTGATTGTGAGTCTGAATTTACAATCATCAGTGATAATATAGCGTAGATTGTATGTAGAACAAAAATCACGTAGTCTATCCACATAAATATCAGAAATTCCAGTTTCAAATTCTTTCAAAACATCATAGAAACCTTCAAGAATGCCAATACAACTTGATTCAGAGGATATTTCATCTTTAGATATGGCTTTAAATATTTCTTTTGCTTTCAAAGGGTCTGATAAAACTTCATCATCCAATTCCCTTTGGGTTTTGTTCCAAAAATATCTGAGAAGTTCGATATATATATCATCGCGGGCATCTTTTCGTTTTTGAAGAGGAGTCCATATTTCACTATTTATCTGTTCCCAGTGAGATAAAACTGTACTGGAATATTTTTCAGTCATGCCACAATTTCTCCTCTAAATGCCTTCTGTACCAATCCTTGAAACATCTCTTCTATGTGCTCATTTGACTTATCTTGTTTTTTCCTTATGATTTCGAGTTTTTCAACCATCTCAGCGAACTTATTTTGAAGAGAGAAGGGCGGGACAATTATATTTGTTTCACGAATCTGCTGTAAGCTCAGATGAGGGTGTGTTACTCCTCGAGTAATCGAAACAAAATAATTTCTAAAATATTTAGTATTCAGTTGTGTTATCAAAAATAGTGGGTTAATATCACAATTTTCTTTTAATCTTACAATTGCAATATGTTGGTTGATATTTGCCTCTTTCAAATATTCTGGGAAAATTGTTGAGATACCAACATCTCCAGTAATCCTAATTAAAATATCACCTGGAATTACCTTAGACCTCTCCATCGAATTATGTGCTTCTTGACTAATATGCATAGAACCATTTAGAAAAATTCCATTTTGCTCTATGCATTCACTTCTAAGAAAAAGTATTCCCTCATCTTCCCATTTGTATCCATAGGTTGTTGGAGTTGAACCTTTTGTGGCTTTTTTTGAAGTATAATTATCAATTATATTTGTATCCCACCCCATGGGGTTGGCAACTGGGTCTCCAAACATCTTGACAAAGGTCGCCTCTAATATCCGCCCAGTTTTTTCATCAGCCTCTAATCGCTTCTTTTGTAGGATATCAACCTTGTCCAGTATTTCGACGATCTTGTTCTGAGTTTTGAGTGGTGGATGTAGGATTTTTTCTTCTTTCAAATATCTGTAATGCCGACTGTACCCTTTAGCTTCTATAGGTCGATTCAAAAGAAAATAATATAAAAATTTGGGTTCGAACAAATCTGTATCAGGCGATAAGACCTTGACGCCATCTGCTCCAATAACAAAAGGAAAATCAATAAATTTGAAAATCCGTGTATGATCTCCAAAAATGACAACTGGTAACTCGCCCTGATATAAATAATTTTTTTCATCTGTATAACCCGCAATTTTTTTTGACCCTGGTCAACAACTGGATATTTGCCAGAATTTTTATACACAGATTTTTTAAGTTTCTTAATATCTTGTTTGGGTTTTTTTATTGCTTTTGTTAAGGGTATGTATTCCCAACCTTCTGGTAATTCCATCTACGCCAAAACCTCCGTTGTCAACTCCGTGAATACATGGTCGAAAATATTGGGAAAGAGCTTTTCTCCCAGATCCAGGCCACCTTCTGTGGCAAGTGGTGGTTTAGCCAGATCCTCATAGGCGCATTTTCCTTTTGTAAGTAAGGTGTTTTTAATTAAAGTGAGGAAACGCACCTGCTCAGGAGTGAAGTCATGACTTATAATATAATTCTGGAAGGAACTGTTTATACGCTTTTCTCTATCGGGTAATTTTTCGATATCAAGAACGTGTTTTATAAAATCCAGAAGATGTGCAGTAGGCTGGTTATAGACATCCTGAAGAGCCTGTTCGGTGATGGTATAACCCTCCATATTTAGTTCTATCATGAGTTCCCTTATCTCTTCTTCGTTAGGTTCAATTCCTTTTTTTAGATTAATGAGGGAAGGATGATATTCAACGAGGCGTTTCATGCGTGACTCGAAATCGATTTGGTAAGATTTTATATCGACCTTTTCTTGACCGGGAGTGAAATATATCCATCCTCGTTCAATGATAATATCAGGTATATCTGCAACCTTGGGTTTTATCTTACCATATTTTGCCTTTTTTTCTCTAATTACACCACCGCTTGAACGGTATGCTGTAGGGTCATAACCTGGGTCATTAAAATAATCTGCGTTCCCTCCAAAATCATAGATTGTAAAATGAACTTTACCTATACGGTCGCAGGTACGGGTACCTCGCCCCCTCATTTGCTGATAGAGTATAGGGGAACGTATGGGTCTTACAAACACCAGGTTTTCAATCTCATCGAAATCGAAACCAGTATCAAGCATCCCAACGGATACAGCGATTAAGGGCATAGAATTCTCCTTGAATTCCTTTATTGCCATGTCAGGTCGTCTCGTGTCGGTTGTGATATCAATGGCAACATTATCTCCTATCTCAGAATAGGCGCGGTTGAAGATTTCTGCCAGGAGTGAAGCATGATTTTTAGTACATGCAAAAACTAAGGTTTTGGCAAGCTTAGCTTTGTCTTTAAATTCTTTGACGATTTTATCATTTCTTTCAGGGACAGTTACCTTTTTCTCCAAGTCTGATGGCAGGTAATCCTCACCATCCCAATGGAGGCCGTCTCGGGTAATCATCGTAGTTGCTTTAAAGATTTCATAGGGCACGAGAACTCCTTTTTCGATACCAAACTTTAAGGGAAAAGAGAAAGTAGGTTTTTCATCCTCACAATGAAAGAAGCGGTAGGTATTTCTATCGATATAATTGGCGGGAGTGGCTGTTAGGCCAATATGGATACCATCGAAATATAAGAGGGTTTCCCTCCACTTATTATAGATGGATCGGTGGCATTCATCGGTGATTATAAGATCGAATTCCCCAGGACTGAAGTCTTGGTAGTGATTTGCCATAGTATTGATTATTGATATGGTTATTACTGCTCCGGGTCGTTTTTCGCCTTTAGCGAAGATGTAGGTAGAATATTCTCGAAGGAAGTTTTTGAAAACACCCTCTGCCTGTGTAGCTAACGATTCCCTATCAACTACAAAAAGGACATGGCTAATCCATCCTGCTTGAAGAATGCGTTTTATAAAAGCTGCAATAGTGCGGGTCTTACCCGTCCCTGTGGCCATCTCTACAAGCATTCGTCGTTTGTGTTTTTTCAAGCCATCGGATAGGGCATGGATGCATCTACTTGGAAACTCCAATCTTTACCATCGGTTATTCCTCCAACTAAGGACGAATCTATTGGAATGATTTCTAAGTCTTTACGGTTTTCAAGAAGAACTCTTTTTCTTATGAGGTCATCCTGAGTCAGAAATGTCTTTACAGGGTGAGCGTCAAATCCAGTATCGAGCTCCCAGAAATAAAGTTCATCTCCATCGGTAAGGAAAACGAACGGAGCTCCCAAACCTTTGGCATACTCCTTAGCCTGCATCTTTGCAGAGTAAGGTTTTGTCCCTTCATCTTTAACCTCTATTACTCCAAGAGGTTCTCCCTTGTTGTCATTTAGAAGGATGTCTGCTCTCTTCTTACCAACTCTAACCTCTTCTCGAACCTGAGATTTATCGTGTGTTTTCCACCCTTTCTTTTCGAGTTCTTCATATATCCAGGGATAAATATCTTTTTCGACCAATCCAAGCCTCGGAAGTATAATGTGGTCTTAAGTATAAAAACCACTCGTTTAAATGAGCTATAGCAACACATAAAACGATCATCGTTTCTCTCCCTTTACCACCGCCCCCATCGCCACCGCCTGCCCGACCCGCGCCGTGTCCTTCATCGGCTGTACTATCCCGCATCGTGTAGTTCTCAACCGGAGTTCGTACGAGTTCGTATTAGTTCGCTGTTGATTTCGAGTACATGCACCGTTTTTCCATACCATGAGCTTGTTTCGGGGACATATCGGCGCCGGGAATTTAATATTTTTGAAGTGATATATGATGTGGTAGAACACGGAGCGCACGGATAACACTGATTGACACGGATGACAAAATATCCGTGCGTATCCGTTAAATCCATGTCATCCGCGTTCTATTCTTCGAACCTCGTCTCACCATAAAAAAGAAACGATCACCGTTTCCCCGCTCTCCCTGCCCCCCAGCCGCCTGCTCCAGTGTCTTTCATCGCCATTACTATCCCACATCCGATAGCTCTCAACCGGAGTTCATACGAGTTCGCTGTTGATTTTGAGTACACGCGCCGTTCTCACAGACCTGAGGTTGTTCTGGTAACATATCGGCGCCGCGAGATTAATATATTTTGAAGTGATATATGACTCGCAGTTGGCATTTTGAACCGAAAGCGCGCCGCATCGTCGATAGAGTTGACCAGCTCATGTCCCTCTGCGATAAGCTTGAAGCCGGACTCATGCGCTCGCAGGCGGACAGCGAGAGGTTGATGGAGGCGGTGGTGAGTGGGTGCTTGAGGAAAAATCGCATAATGAGAATATCAAATGAAAATAAAGAAAACATATATACGATATTAGTAATCTGTTAATATTGCATTAATATGGTAAAAGCGATAGTGAATATAAACGAAAGAGCCAACAGGGTATTAAATATAGTAAAAGCAAAACATGGTTTGAAAACCAAATCTGAAGCTATTAATAAAGTGGTAAGTGAGTATGGAAAATCACTTCTTGAACCTGAACTTCGGCCTGAATTTATCGAAAAAATCAAAGCAAGGCAAAAAGAGAAAACCGTTAAGATATCCAATTTTAGCAGCCATTACGGCTTAGATTAATATGTATTCTCTTGAAGTGAGGGAAAGCGTTGACCGGATATTCTCAAAACTCGCAAAGAAAAATCCGAAAAAGATGCGGATAATCGAGAAAAAGATAAAACAGATTTGTGAAAAACCTCTGCATTTCAAACCCTTAAGAGCGCCGATGCAGCATTTGCGAAGAGTCCATGTTGATAAAAGCTTTGTCTTAACCTATTCAGTCAATGAGCAAAATAAAGTCGTGATAATAGAAGATTATGATCACCACGATAAGATTTATTTATAGTAATTTTTGTTTTACAGCGCCGCATCGTCGCCAGAGTTGACCAGGTCATGTCCCTCTGCGCCGAGCTTTAAGCCGGACTCATGCGCTCGCAGGCAAACAGCGAGAGGTTGATGGATGCGGTCGTGGGGAGGATGCTGGCGGGGTAGCACTTTTGCAACAGACTGATTTATCTATAATAAATGAAATAATACAGTTAAGTGAATTAAATGGTTGTTGACATAAAGGAAGCATATAATCTCATGGAGTTTCTGAAGAAGCTAAAACCAGAAACCGGCGTGCATGTAGCTCGGCAAATGGTTGGAAAATTCAAAGGAATCATTCCAGAAGGAACAAGCAGCGTAGATTTTTTAAAGAAAGTTCGTGAAAGTCAATATGACTAAAATTTACATTGATACGAATATTTTTTTTAATGTCTGGAATGAGGAGATAGACCCAAAGAGCGGAAAAGAACTCTGGAGAAGTTCCAGGGATCTACTCGAAAAAATCGAAAGAAACGAATTTGAGGCAATAACCTCAATTACTACAATAATGGAAATAGTCCATGTTTTCAGGGTAAGGGGCAAGGATTATAACGAAGCTATAGAAGATGTCAAGAGACTGAATGTCAGTATTAATGCACCGGACTCCTGGGTTATGATCAAAGCGCTGGAATACCAGATGGAATATGAATTAGATCCTTATGATTCAATAGCTTTTGCAATTGCCCAAACCGCCGGATGTGAGATTTTCGTTACAAGGGATGATAAAATCATAAAGAACATAAGACCAAAAATGCGCGGCGCAAAGCCAGAAGAAATTTTGAATTAAACCTCAGATAAATCATTGTTTCAGCGCCGCACCGTCGCCAGCCCAGCTCATGTCCCTCTGCGAGGAGCTTGAAGCCGGACTCCTGCGCTCGCAGGCGGACAGCGAGAAGCTGATGGAGGCGGTCGTGGGGAGGATGCTGGCGGGGTAGTTGCTTCGGGAACGTATCGGCGCACGCCCCCCCATCGCCACCGCCTGCTCCACCCACACCAGATCCTTCATAACCAGTACTATCTTATCCCAGAGAGTATAGCTCTCTACCGAGTTCTTGAGCAGCTCGCCATACTTCTGGTACCTGCTTATCTCACAGTGAAAGGCGCAGGGTCTTCGATCAAGGTAGGGTCGTACCCCTTCATGTCCAAAAGTTTCATCACCCTGTTCCTCTCGCCAACGGTCGCCATCCTGAACCTGTAGCGCGCCTTCTAATAGAAAGGCTCAAGCTCCGTGAACACGAGCAGCAATGTATCATTCATACTCTTGCCCGTATATGCCTTCAAGGACATCATAACCAATACCCGATAGAAAAAATACAGCCTCCAAGACAGGAAAACATGGCAGCAGCAGCCACCGCGGCGAATGAGCGGCGCCGTCACCTGCTGGAGTGGATGAAGCGCTTTGATTTATATCGATAGTTAATAAAGTGTGAAAGTAATCCTGAAAAAAGAACGAATTGAACCTGTAATTAGATGCGGGGGATGGGATTTGAACCCACGAACTCCTTCGAGATTAGCCCCTGAAGCTAACGCCTTTGACCGGACTGGGCGACCCCCGCATTGAGGGTTACGACAATAATTTCAGCAGCAATGCCTTCTGGACATGCAGCCTGTTCTCAGCCTGGTCAAAAACCGCTGAGTTTGGCCCATCGACAACGTCCGCAGTGATTTCCTCGCCGCGATGGGCAGGAAGACAGTGCAGTACCATCACATCATGCTTGGCTTGTTCTAAAAGCTTGCTGTTGATCTGGTAGGGCTTGAAGTCACGCAGCCTCTGGTCGTATTCGTCCTCATCGCCCATGGAAACCCAGACATCCGTATAAAGGACGTCAGCTTGTTTTGCAGCTGTTGCGGGGTCATGAATGATACTAATCACTCCCCCAATTTGCTTTGCCCTATCTACAATCTCACTCTCTGGCTCATAACCTTCAGGACATGCGACTGTCATTTTCATGCCGGTCAGGGCACATGCAAGGAGCGCAGAATTGCAGACATTATTGCCGTCTCCTATCCATGAAAAATTAAGCCCCTTGAATTTGCCTTTGTATTCTCTTATCGTAAGAAGGTCTGCAAGGAGCTGGCATGGATGTTCAAGGTCGGACAGACCGTTTATAACTGGCACGGTTGCGTTCTCTGAAAATTCAACCAGGGTTTCATGTTTATACACCCTTGCCATGATTGCATTAACATAACACGACATGACCCTGGCTGTATCTGCGATTGATTCCCCGCGCCCGAGCTGAATATCCTTGTAATTCAGGAAAATTGCATGCCCTCCGAGCTCTGCCATCGCTACTTCGAATGAGATGCGGGTGCGTGTGGAAGATTTTTCAAAAAGCATGGCAAGCGTCTTATTTTTCAGGGCACCGGATGTTTTCCCTCTCGCCCTTTTTTCCTTCAAATCGGAAGCTGTATCGAGTAAATTAATAATATCAGTGTACGATAAATCTGCAAGAGATAATAGATGAGATGGCAAAATCAGGACACTCCATTGGTTATGCTACAATTGTAGATACCTATTTAAATTACTTTTGATAAAGTCTCACTATGTACTTACACGAAGGGAGTTGGTTATGAAACTCTATGAATACGCAGCCAAGGAAATATTTTCTGGATACGGTATCCCGGTTCCACGAGGAAACCTTGCTGTGAGCGCAGATGAGGCAGAGGAAATTACCAGAAAATTAGGGGATGTGGTCATCAAAGCCCAGGTTCTGGTGGGAGGGCGGGGAAAAGCAGGAGGCATAGCCAGAGCAAAAGACCCGCAGGAGGCAAACCGGAATGCACAGCGCATTCTTGGAATGTCAATAAAAGGATTGCCTGTAAAAAAGCTCCTTGTAGAGGAATATAAAAAACCACAAATCGAGATGTATCTTGGAATTACGCTCGACAGAAGAGCACGATGCCCGGTAATAATAGCGAGCTCAGAAGGCGGTGTCGATATCGAGGAGACAGCCAAAAAATCCCCTCAGAAGATTGTCAGGAAGCATATCAATCTGCTCACCGGGGTTCATGATTATCAAGCAAGAACACTTGCATATTCGCTGGACAGGAAGAATGCAACGGCAATCGCGGATGTGATAAAAAAACTCTACAGTGTTTTTATCGAGTATGATTGCACACTTGCCGAGATTAACCCGCTTGCTTTTGCTGCACAGGGGATATTTGCCCTGGATGCCAAGATGGTTATAGATGACAGCGCCCTTTTCAGGCAGAATTTTAAGGTGGAAGAAACCGGCTCACTTCAGGAGATTGCAAAGAAAAGCGGGATGAGTTATGTTGGTCTTGACGGGGATATTGGATGCATAGTGAACGGCGCGGGTCTTGCCATGGCGACGCTTGACATGATAAAGGTTAATGAAGGTAAGCCAGCCAATTTCATGGATGTAAGGGCGGGAGCAAGTGCAGAGCAGGTAAAAACAGCGCTCAGGATAGTATCTTCCAACAGGAACTTGAAAGCACTGATCATCAACATTTTCGGAGGTCTTACAAGGTGCGACGAGGTAGCACGAGGAATTATCGATGTGATCCCTGAAATAAAGGTTCCGCTTGTAATCAGGCTTGCAGGAACGAATGAGGAAGAGGGAAGGAGGATGCTTGAAACACATGGAATAATTCTGGCATCATCGACTGAAGAAGCAACAAAGGCGGTGGTTGAACTTGGGCATTCTGATAGATAAAGGCACGCGGCTTTTGGTGCAGGGGATTACGGGGCATGAGGGGTCGTTCCAGACAAAACAGATGATAGATTTCGGAACCAATATCGTGGCTGGTGTCACCCCGGGAAAAGGAGGCAACGAGGTGCACGGCATTCCTGTTTTTGATTCTGTAAAGGAAGCAGTTGGAGAGGCAAAAGCCAGCGCATCCCTTATTTTTGTACCGCCGGCATTCGCAGCGGATGCTATTTTTGAAGCAATAGATAGCAGGATAGAACTCATTGTATGCATAACAGAAGGGATTCCTGTGCATGATATGATGCGGGTTTGTGCGTATCTTAAAAACTCATCGTCAAGGCTTCTGGGTCCTAATTGTCCTGGCATTACCGTGCCGGGCGAATCAAAAGTGGGAATAATGCCGAATCCCATACATCTACCAGGGAATATCGGAGTGGTATCAAGAAGCGGGACGCTCACCTATGAGATAGTTGCCCTTTTATCAAAGAACGGGCTGGGGCAGTCAACTTCCTTGGGTATCGGCGGGGATCCGGTTAATGGAACATCGTTTGTGGAAGTACTGGAACTCTTTGAAAAAGACCCCAGAACTCATGCTGTTGTGCTTGTTGGGGAGATCGGCGGAACTGCGGAAGAGGATTCAATCGCCTTTATTAAGAAAATGAGTAAACCAGTCATAGGCTACGTCGTGGGTGTTTCTGCGCCGCCCGGGAAAACCATGGGTCATGCGGGTGCGATTATAAACGGCGGCGGTAGTGCGATTGAAAAAATAGCTGCCTTTGAGGGCGCGGGCATCACAGTGGCTAAAAGCCCTGGAGATATAGTACGGTTAGTAAAAAATTTAGTGTGAGTCAGATAGGTTCAATCATGTTGGAAAACAATAGAGTGTTCTCCCAATTCGACTATAAGTGAACCCAGATTCGTCAATTGTGCCCGTGCATGCATATTTTGACCACAAAAGATTTAAAAGGGTACTTACTATAAACGCAATGTAATCCATAACGGGATTAATAAGAGGGTGATGAAAATCGTCTTTAACTGCCTTGCGCAGGACAAAGGCGGTTTAGCGATGGCGATGGAACGGAATGTTCTGTCTTTAATTACTATATCACTCTTTGATGAACCCGACGAAAAGGATATTATCCTGGGTTCGTCAAAAAGCCGTAAAATCGGCATCTCGAAGGAGAAAAATTAAACCATATAAAAATATGGAGGAAAAGAATAATGAGTAAAAGAATAACAGCAGTTGCATTGGCAGTGTTGATGTTAGCATTAGCATTACCTGCAAATGCAGCAATACAGGCTACAAGCTTGGAGGTCCGTGGTGCAATTGCGGAACCGTCAACCACTGTGCCCTTCAGGCCAGGCGTTCTGGCTTCGGATATAAATGCCACATGGACACCGTATAACTTTGCAGGGTTCTACTACGACCTGAAAAACGATTTAGGAACAGAGACCCTTAGAATAGCTCCTGGCGATCTAGCAGGCAACAGCAGAACAATTCAACTGAAAGACCTCACTTATCAGACAGCCGGTCAGCCAAAGGGACTGTATGCAGTACAAAATGGCAAATCCGATGGATCTGATGGCGGTCCTCTTTCTAATGGACTTCAGAAGTTCGCCGCAGGTCAGATGTCGGCACTTGCGGGTTCGTATAATGTCGTGGGCTGGCAGGCAATGGCGTATGTGGGCGTAAAGAACCACAGCTACAAGCTTTCAAAGCTCATAATCGAGCAGCAAAACTCCTCTTCTGACAAGAAGACCATGACAGTAGGCGATACATGGGATATCGGCGGAGGCTGGACATTGACAGCCAACTCCATAGATGCCAAGGCATCACCGAGACAGGTCTGGCTCACCTTGAGCAAGGACGGCGTCAAGAAAGACGATAATGTAGTCCAGCAGGGTCAGATATACACCTACGTCGAGAAGAATATCGGCGGAGAATCTGACGTACCGCTGTTCTTAACATTCGTTGACAGCGTATTCGCAGGTGCGACCAGCGACATGGTGCAGCTAAGATACACATGGGCAATCGATACCTCAATCACAGAGCTTAAGGGTGGAGACGTCTACGGCGTATTCAAGGTACAGGCTACCGAGCCGATTATCTTGCAGAACACCGATAACACAGTGACCCTGAGCAGGGATACCAGGGTTAACCTGATGGGCAACATGAATTTCGTTACAGCAGACAGCGATAC